>JALZAJ010000058.1 GCA_030948465.1 Bacteroidota bacterium | reverse complement strand
TGAAAGAGACCAGGAAATATTAAACGCAAAGAGAGATTTTAGCCGGTCAGAAAGAATGAACTATAGGAATCCAGGGGCAAATAATAGTCAGAACCGGGAGAACAATAACCCGGAGAATGGCAGTGCTCCTGCAGCAAGTAACCCGTAAGGGAATTTTAATTTTGCAAAGGAGATAAGAGAATTAAAGGAACCGTTGTGCCTCAATAGTATGACGTTTTTTTATTTCTATCCTTGAAATATCTTTTCAAACATTTGTTCAAAACTTTTATTTAAAGCACCCCATTTGAATTCGTGATTGGGTGTAAGATATTTATAGCCCTTGTAGGTATTTGCGTTAACTATGGCACATTTTTGTACAGCCTCTCCTGACGTCCATCCATAAAAACCAACGGTCCGGTTGTAAAAATCCACCCATCCTATGATGATAAAATCTTTCGAAACAGGATTTTGCTCAACAGGATAGCCGTATGTCCAGTGATCGCCTGGAGCATTTGAAGTTGATTTTTTGGCAACTTTTGTATCCAGCTTTTTGCCATTTATTAAGAAGTCAAATTCATCAGAATTTCTGTCTTGGTAATTTACGCGGTCCACATTATATGCATATTTATTTGCAATAAGCATTTGCTCAAAGGCTAATTCACCAATACAACCTAACAGTGCTTTTTCAATGCGGTTTTCTTTTGATAATCCAAACCGGGAATACAATGCATTGTCCACCATTTCCACTGCTCGCTTATGAGCCTTTTGATGATTAATATCAAAATCAAAATTTTTTATCACCATAGATTTGCTTAAAAATTTTTGCGCGAAGTTTCTGATTCATCATTTTTTATCAGTCCTTTCTCTATCTTATAACACCTAACTCCCGCCTCTAATGCGACAGGTACTTTAGAAGTTCCCGTTGTCGTATTAATTTTTTTGATCACCATTTCAATCCGGCGTTTTGTGATCTGTGAGATGGTTTCAAATCCATGCTTGCGGGCAATCGATTTCGCTGGTGTTTGCTCATCAAGTTGAATACAAATAAATTTTCGGTTGCCATTGTCTTTGGCATTTAATTCCAGCACAGCCTGTGCTGTAGAGCCTGAACCTGCAAAGAAATCGAGAACAATCCCTTCGCGATCATCTGAAAAACCAATTAAATATTTTAAAAGGGAAGGTGGCTTGGGAAAATCAAAAACTTTTGCGCCAAACATGGCTTCAAGTTCAGTGCCTGCGGTTTCATTTGTGGCTACTCCCACTTTAGAATTAATAAGGTTCGGAGGCACTTCGGCATCATATTCAAGTCGCTCATAAGATGGACTGAATCGTAAAGTTGGGATATTGATGATCGTTCCTTTGCTGATCTCCATATCCAGCTTAGGCTGTGTCCATTTAAATTTTGCCTTCAGGCTCACAGGAAGAATGAACAATCCTTTTTTTACCGCGGTATTCTCCAGCAACTCGATGTAATAACTATCCGTTCCGTAAATACCCTTTTTTATTTTTTGGTCAGGAATATTTGTTCGTACAATATTCGCAGGAAAAATTAACGTATTTATTTTATTGGATTGATTTAGAAGGCCATTGGAGCTGATCACTTTTTTGCGTATGCCTTTAAACTTTTCTGCATTTCGCTGTTTCTGATAACACAAAATATATTCAATAACTTTTTTGCTTTTTTTCGAAAGATTGGCCGGTGTCTCTGATTTTGCCCAACAAAAAATTTCTATATAATTTTCCGAACTAAAAATTTCATCCATTAACAGTTTCAAATTAGCGATCTCATTATCATCAATGCTCACGAAGATAATTCCATCATCACGAAGCAGGTTTCTTGCAAGGATAAGCCTTGGATACATCATGGATAACCAGTTTGCATGCAATTGTCCACTGTCTTTCTTTCCTGGTATCTCTTTACCCTTTGTTTTTCCATTCATCCGGGAATTCCGGTTGATATATTCCCGGGAGGTTACTGAAAATTTATCCCCATAAGTAAAGTTGTTGTTGCCGGTATTATAAGGCGGATCGATGTAGATCGTCTTTACTTTGCCTGTATATTTTTCCTGCAGTATTTTAAGAGCCTCCAGGTTGTCGCCTTCAATAAAAATATTTTCAGTAAACTCCCGGTTTATAGATTCATCGGGAACGGGAATAAGGGAAGAAGTAGTCGGAGCCTGAGCTTGCCGGTAAGCTGCGTTTTTACCGGACCATGAAAGTTCATATCGCTCAGCCGATAACGCATCATCCAAAAGAAGCCTAAGAGGTTCTGCATCCAACTTTTCATTATGAATAATTTCAGGAGCAGATGCCTTAATTTTTTTAAATAAACCGGCACTGATTTTTGATGGTACTATTTCCATTAAATTATTTCCATAAAAATTATATAAAAAAATGGAAGATACTAAACGTCTTTAAATTATGTAATGCAGAATTCGATTTGGGAAATATATAACCCGGCGCCGTTTCACCAAATGTCTTATTCGCCGGGATTCATTCTTTCAATCCTCGATGAATATATAGCAAGATGTGAGCAGCGATGAGAAGTTCGCAAACAATTTCTTTGATGATCATGGCAGGCAATTTTGTAAGGTAACGAATGAAATGTATTAACGCAAGCCCATCAAAAATAGTATAACAGAGAAGTACTGAAATCAATTATTCCCACGGGTAAAAATCATACGAATCTTCCGGAGATAGTAACCTAATTCAAAATTGAAAAACTAAATTTTATCTTCAGCATTTTCTGCATTTTTTACTATGTCTCCTGGTTTTGAAACTACATTATTGACCATAATGCGCCAATCTTCTTTTTGCCGGAGCAAAAATTCCAAATCCATACTGAAGTGTTTAAACTCTTCTTTTTGAGCATTGGTCATAATTGCTTTAGCATCTTTGTTTTTCTCGACACTTATTCTTTGCTCGTACCAGTTAATAGCATCCGCTTCTTCTATTAAAGACTGGATCATTCTTGCGAATGTTCTTATTTCCTGCGACAATTCTGCGACAGGTTCATGATACTGTTCTGTAGCCATAATTATTAAATTTTTTTTTAGTACTGCAATTGCAAGTCCAGATTTATTTAAACTTATTCTTTAGTATCTTCTTCAGGGATAACGGGTAATTCTTTACCGATCAGGGCATTTGGGATTTCATCCAAATCCGCTTTCTTTTCCAGGGCGCCCATCCCACGCAAAAGTATAACAGGAATAAGAAGCGGAATAAGACGGGATATAACGGGAAGCACTAATGAAACAAGAAACGAAATAAAAAAAATGATCGGAATTACCAGGCTGCGATACTCTCCCAGCCTGATTCTTGACCTGGGTATCTTTCTGGTGAGCATGTCTCTTTTAGGGTTGCTTATGTAAACCCACATCCAGTAATTCATCATACCGGTAAGGCATATATTCAAAACATAAACAGCATAAGGAAGCCGCATATTTGTATAAGAACCATATTCGCCTAAAAGGGCAGAACTAAAGGGTAATATCGCGACAGTGAAAAGAAAAGCAAAGTTGATCCATAGAAGCGAAGTGGAATACCTTACAGCGTACCCGAAAATACGATGATGCACTGCCCAATAGTGGCCAACTATTCCAAAGCTTATAAGAAAGCCAAAGAACTTTAATCCCATTTTAGAAAGATCGTTCCATAATTCCTGATCATTGAGATGCGTTAACTCAGGCACCTTTATCTCAAATACCATTATGGTAATAACGATTGCAAATACTCCATCAGTAAAAGTAATAAACCGCTCCACCTGGAAACTCATTCTTGATATATCATGCTTTGGTTCATTCATATATATATATTTTGAGTATTTATTTTAGATCAGGAATTACAAATAATATATTTTTAAAAAAGCCGTAATCATTTGTACCGCGGAATAAAAAGCGGTATCGCAAGGATCATTGAAATGCAAAATAGTTGCTCATTATTGCAAGCTGTTGTTTTACACAAAATACAAAATGATTTCAAAAAAACCGGCAACGCGTATCCCTATTGACGGAGGCTAAATTGATTGCTATAAAAAAATTAAATTGCCAATCAATAAAAGCCGGGAGTTGCAAGCAGTTTTATCCTTATGCATCAACGTTAAAAATGAATGAATAAATTTTTTTTTATCCGGTAATTAAATTGACTTGCTTTTTTCGTTTCTTCGAAAAAATTTACACTGGGTTAGCCTTTCACCAATCCATTTCGCCATTAATCAAAAGTCAATAAAATTGAACAAAATTCACAATAGCTTTGCTTATGCGTAAAACAACTCTGCGTTATTGGGTGTGCCAGTTTTTAGGTTGGGGCGGATGGACAATGCTTAGCTTGATTACCGTTTACTTGTTTGCCGCCGATGTGTATCTTAAGCCCAAAGAAAAAAAGTGGCTTTATTTCGCTGCTCTTTTGATCGAATTTATTTGGTTTATTCTGGCAACGCACCTGTTGCGTTTTATACTAAAAAAGATTAACTGGATAAAATTTTCATCTAATAAGACTATACTTTTATTTATTGCTGGCGTTACCTTCACCGGTCTCGTAAGCTATTATGGCTCCAAAACAACTGCCATTGTTACCAATACTTCGCTGGTTGAATATGAAAAGAGAGACAACCTGAAACAGGCTATTGAAAAAGAGGAACAGCTTAATCTTGCAGGCACGCAATATTATTTAGCCAATAAAAATGACCCCGGTTATGAAGACAATTATCTTGCTGCGCAAAGCATAAAAAAAAGTACCGGTTGGTATAGAGATAATAAAGGCAACTGGCAATACGAGGAACAACGCAAAGGAAGATTTTGGTGGGATATCATTTTCACTTTTATATTAATCGCACTATGGTTGTTGCTTTACATGGTATGGCATTATCTGGAACGAAACAGGAAGGATGAACTTGATAAATTAAACCTGGAAAAAACAGTAAAGGAACTGGAATTAAATACGATCAAATCCCATATCAATCCGCATTTTATTTTTAATTCTTTAAATAGTATCCGGGCTTTGGTTGATGAAAATCCTCAACGGGCCCGATCTGCCATCACGGAACTTTCAAATATATTAAGAAGCAGCATGCAGGTTGAAAAAATGGAAACTGTTCCTTTGCATAAAGAACTTGATATTGTACGGGATTATCTTGCGCTGGAACAAATGAGATTTGAAGAACGATTAAAAATTGAAATGGATATTGATGAAGAGACACTGGAGCAGCCTGTACCGCCGATGATGTTGCAAACTCTTGTTGAAAATGCAATCAAACATGGCATCAGTAAAAAAATTGATGGAGGAACTGTAAAAGTAATCTCAAGATTTGTGAATGATCATTTTGAACTGGTCGTACAAAACTCGGGTATGCTTGAAGAGGTTACTTTTGATGAAGGCTTTGGCTTGAAAAGTACACGTGACAGGTTAAAGTTTCTGTATAAAACAAACTCTGAGTTCCAGATACAAAATATTAACGGAAATAAAGTTGAGGCTAAAATAAGTATGCCTGTTACTTATTAAGAATTTCCCACAAAGGCGCTAAGGCCACAAAGCATTGTTCGTGGCTCTGTGACTTTGCGGGAGATAGATTTATAAAACTAAATTGATCATTTAAAAGCAAATCAATATTTGTTTACTGAAATGATCTCTCTTAATTCATAAAAAAAATTGGATGTTATGCAAAAAGCTATCATTATAGATGATGAACGTCTTGCCCGTAATGAGCTTAAAAAGTTATTGCAGGAATTTCCTGAAATAGAAGTAATCGGTGAAGCGGCAAATGCGAATGAAGGAATTGAAAAAATTGAAAGCCTTAATCCCGATCTTGTCTTTCTCGACATTCAAATGCCGGGACAAACCGGCTTCGATATGCTTACACAACTTGAAAAAGCGCCGCACGTAATTTTCGTAACGGCATACGATGAATATGCATTAAAAGCTTTTGAAGTAAATGCTCTGGATTATTTAATGAAACCGGTGGAGCCGAAAAGACTGGCCGATGCTATATTGAAACTCAGGCAAAAGGATGAAGAAGAATTGCTTTCCTATAATAATCGAGGATTGCTTCACGAAACTGACCAGGTGTTTGTAAAAGATGGCGAAAGATGCTGGTTTGTAAAACTTTCTGACGTACGGCTTTTTGAAAGTGTTGGTAATTATGCCAAGGTTTTCTTTGGCAACAACAAGCCTCTTATTTTGAAATCGTTGAATGCTTTGGAAGAACGTCTTGATGAAAAAGTTTTTTTTCGGGCAAACAGGAAGCACATTATAAACCTGAGAATGATCGATAAAATCGAACCTTATTTTAACGGCGGTCTTTTGCTTGATTTAGTTGGAGGCGAAAAAATTGAAGTAAGCAGAAGACAGGCGGTTAAGTTTAAAGAGATGATGAGCTTGTAAATTTTTACAACTTCTCCTTTCACTTTAAGTATTATAAATCCGATTGTGATTATTTAGCTTTTCAAAAAAAGGCGGAACAATAAAACGGACTATTTTTTAGCCTATTATGTTACCTTTCTCATTGAAGAAATGAATTTCCTTCAATGAAAAAATTATTTACCAACCTCACTTTCTGGGTCCTCACTGCAATTATCGCGGGCGCTTTGCTTGGCTATTTCGCACCGGATACTGCCGTAAAAATGCAGCGCCTGGGAACGGGCTTCATTGATGTTGTAAAACTTTTTATTTACCCCATCATTTTTTTAACGATCACACTTGGCATCAGTGGCATGAG
>JALZAJ010000029.1 GCA_030948465.1 Bacteroidota bacterium | reverse complement strand
GTATTTTTCATTAAGGCAATATCAATCGGGTTTAAAGAAGAAAGATCTTCATTGAAACGAAGTAAAGAATAGTAGCCGAGCATTGCGACATTCGCCCACGAAGGGATGTTTATGTTATCTTTGATATGGCTTTTGACAGTATCAACATAGCGTTTGCTCATGGTAGTTATATACAATTCAGAAGCCGCCCAAAACCATTCATCGTTGAAATTTCTGTCGCCGTATCCGCCTGTAGTAATTTCAGGTTTAAACTGCTGGTTCATTGCGGATTGGTTATACGCCAGGTTAGGATGAAGCAACGCCCATGCCCAGGCTTTTTCAGATGCCGATAAACAACTATCGGCCAAACCTGGCAGTTGCCTCTTATAGTTTCTTAAAATGCGGGTAGCCTGCGCCGTTACTGCTGAAAAATCCAGCGTGGCCGCTGTTCCCTTTTGCACAACAAATCTTGGTGTCTTCGTCACGCCGGGCATTACCATTCCATCAAAAGAGGCATTGGTGCATTTGTTATAAACGCCGCCATCATTAGGATCCTGCATGGTCAGCATCCAGCGAAGATTATAGATGGCTTCATTCAATATATCCGGTACGCCATTGCCACTTTCAGGAATGTTTGTTATTAATTTTTTAAAATAATCCGGGAAGTCTTCATACGCGGAAAATAACGTTCCCATGGTGATACCGGAGTTCACCATGTATTTATTGTAATCGCCTGCATCGTACCATCCACCCGGCGTGGAAATGATAGTTCCTGCGGGTCTTTCGCTGGTAGCGGCGGAAGGATGAACATAGACAACATCATCGGGATGGCCTGCTGAACGATGCCAGCGGCCTGCATATTTTTCTTCCAAAGGCATAGAAGCCCGCTGGTAATAAAATCCTTTCAGTGTTGCTATCGCCACATTCCTGTTGACATTATCGTTTATTTCAAAAACATAAGAATGGCCAACACCGGGAATACAAACCACAAAACTTCCTTTAGCTCTAACCGGAGAAAAGTCAGCGATTCTTGTTTTGGTGGATGAATAAGCAGATTGTTTTTCGTCACTTAAATTACCAGTAAAAACAGTGTCTCTTAAATTGGTAGAAGTGATATAAAATTTTGTGGGAATCGTGTCCCCGATAACAATTGCAATCTTTGGTGCGTTAGGGTAAAAACCTAATTGGTTTAATTTTATTTGTGAAGTAACATTTTGACAAAAAGCATGAATAGGTAAATTAAAAAATGCTATGAAAATCAGGAATACATATTGTTGAAATTTTATTTTGCAATTCTTCTGACCGCCTTTTTTAATTGATAAGTTTTGTCGCATTAACAAGCATTTTTTAAGATAGTTATACCGTAACAATAAAATAATAAAGACTATAAATTTCGCTAAAATATTTGATTGTTGTTAGGACAACAGTCGAATGCGTTCATAGTTCATCCTTCTTAGAAGGCAACTAAGCTGGTTGCCGGTCTGACCTGCGGTGCCGACCTGGAATAGCCGTCAGTACTGAGGATCGGACGGCTGTGATCATTTCCACATCATTTTTAATTCGCAATTAGTGTGATGTTCAGTATATGTTGACGTATATCCAACCCCCCCGACAGCTATCGCACAGGCGTCAAGTTAATATAGTACCGTACCTGCTGAACATGAAGTCAGTAAGCCTTTAAGCTGGTTATTATTGAAGTTTTGTATCGTTATTGCTACGGCTTTTAAGCGGTGGGTGATGGGATAGAATGAATAGGCTTTAGCCGAACAAACTATTTGGGCTAAAGCCCTTTAAACGAGGCTTCGAATCCACGACCTAAAGGTCGTGGCAATTAGTTGAATCAATCAACCATTATATTAATTTCATTGTGCTTTATTGCTAAAATCAACCCCTAACCTAAACGCATATTCGATAGCTATCTATCAGGAGGCACAAGGGCCACAAAGTAATTTCTTAGTGTTCTTCGTGGCTTTGTGGGAAATTGCTCAAAAGCTACAAGCAAGACAAGGATGTTTGAAAAAAGATTCATATCTGAAACCCGCGCTTTAATTTTTATATTTTTTATTCATCGAGCTTTAGAACTGCCAGGAAAGCTTCCTGCGGCACTTCTACATTGCCGATTTGCTTCATTCTTTTCTTGCCTTCTTTTTGTTTCTCTAAAAGTTTTCTTTTCCTGCTAATATCACCGCCGTAACATTTTGCCGTTACATCTTTACGCATTGCACTGATGTTTTCGCGGGCTACGATCCTCGCGCCTATAGCAGCTTGTATGGCAATTTGAAATTGCTGGCGGGGGACAAGATCCTTTAACTTTTCACATAATTTTCTTCCAAATTCCTGCGAACGAAAACGGTGGATTAATGAACTAAGGGCATCCACTTTTTCGCCATTCAATAAAATATCCATTTTTATTATGTCACTTTCGCGATAGCCGATAGGATGATAATCAAAAGAAGCGTATCCTCTCGTAACGCTTTTAAGCCTGTCGTAAAAATCAAAAACTATTTCCGTCAGCGGCATTTCAAAAGTAAGCTCAACCCTTGTTGGCGTTAAATATCCCTGGTTAATTAGTATTCCCCGCTTTCCGATACACAACGTCATTATATTACCAATATATTCCGGCTTGGTGATGATCTGGGCTTTTATATAAGGCTCCTCAATTTTATCAATCCGGCTTGGATCGGGCATTTGTGTTGGATTGTTTACAATAATTTTTTCACCTTTTGTTGTGTAAGCAATAAAGCTCACATTGGGCACAGTTGTAATTACCGTTTGATTATATTCTCTTTCCAGCCTTTCCTGGATTATTTCCATGTGAAGCATTCCAAGAAAACCGCATCGAAATCCAAAGCCCAGCGCCTGCGATGTTTCCAGTTCAAACGTAAGTGACGCATCATTGAGCTGCAGCTTTTCCATGCAATCTCTCAGCTCTTCGAACTCATCCGTATTTACAGGAAATATTCCGGCAAAAACCATAGGCTTCACTTCTTCAAAACCTTTAATGGATTCTTTGCATGGGTTCGCAGTTGTGGTAATGGTATCACCCACTTTTACTTCTTTGGCATTTTTTATACCGGTGATTATGTAACCCACGTCGCCGGCTTTTACTTCGGGTTTTGGAAGGAGGCCAATTTTTAATATGCCCACTTCATCAGCGCCATATTCTTTGCCTGTGTTTGAAAATTTTATCTTATCACCTCTCTTTAGCACTCCGTTAAATACGCGGTAATAAACAATGATACCACGGAAGCTATTGAAAACGCTGTCGAAAATTAAAGCCTGCAACGGCGCCTCATAGTCTCCTGTTGGGGCAGGAATGCATTTGATGATGGCCGTTAAAATTTCCTCGATCCCTATTCCTGTTTTGGCGCTGGCATGCAAAATATCCTCCTGCTTACAACCGGTCAATTCGATGATCTGATCCTCCACTTCAGGGATCATTGCGCCATCCATATCAATCTTGTTGATGACCGGGATGATCTCGAGATCGTTATCAATGGCGAGGTATAAATTGGAAATGGTTTGTGCCTGTATTCCTTGCGTCGCATCCACCAAAAGCAAAGCACCTTCGCATGCTGCCAATGCCCGGCTTACTTCGTAACTAAAATCAACGTGGCC
>JALZAJ010000015.1 GCA_030948465.1 Bacteroidota bacterium | reverse complement strand
CTTGCCCGGTTATAGCTTATTTTTAAAGATTTCAAAAGTTCATTTGCGTTTTCCGTTGCCTTATCCATTGCAGTCATACGGGCCCCATGTTCGCTGGCATGTGCATCTAAAATGGCTTTGTACAATTGTGTATTTAGTATTTTGGGCATCAGCTCTTGAATTAAAACATCTTTACCCGGTTCGAAAATGAAATCGGCGTTCGTTTCTCCTTTCTTTTTTTCAGTTCTCATTACAGGCAGAAATTGCTCCGCAATAAATTTTTGAGTGGCGGCATTTTTAAATTCGCTGTAAACAAGCTCCACGGCGTCAACTTCGCCTTTGGTGAAGGCGTCCATTGCATATTTTGCTACTGAAGCAATATTTTCAAACCGGAGATCAGAAAAAATATTCCAGTATTGATCAATTACTTTAAACTTATTTTTTGTGAAATGCTCATACCCCTTTTTACCTACGGGAAGGATCTCAGCACTATTTGGTGATTGAACCGGATACTTATCTTTGATGATCTTCCTGGCGAGTTTTATAAGATTACTATTGTATCCTCCGCACAATCCTCTATCGCTCGTTATTACAATTACAAGCAGTTTTTCAACCGGTCTTTCTTTCGCAAGCGCCATGTTTATATCGCCTTCTCCATTACTCACAATATTATTAAGCATTTCCTGCAACTTTTTTGCATAAGGCCTCATTTGAATAATGGCATCCTGCGCTCTTCTTAATTTTGCAGCGCTCACCATTTTCATCGCTTTGGTAATTTGTTGCGTGCTTTGAACGCTTTTGATCCGGTTTCGAACTTCTTTTAATGCACCACTCATATTTTTCTATTTACGGGGGGCAAAGTTAAGTGAATGATAGTATAAAACCATGTAGCTCTTTACATATAAAAAGCCCCGAAAGGAGGCTCTTTACTTATTGGTGGTTACCAGCATTTACATGCTGTCAATTAGTAACCGTGGGTGTTTATTAATTCCAAAGGAAACATGTTGAATTTTTTCAGGAGATATAGGACAGTGTCGAAAATAGTAAAGAAGTAATAATAATCAGGCCGCAGAGGATTTTGGAATGCCTGTTAAAGACATAAAGCCAGCCTAGGCTCAGGATTCATCCAATCTGATCACAATCCTTTGGCAGATAGCCGAATTCTTTTTTAAACGCATGGGAGAAGTTACTCAAATTCTGATACCCTATAATCGAGCCTACTTCAGATACAGAATATTTATATGTGGTAAGAAGTTCTTTGGCTTTATGCATCCGGTTTTTTTGATAATATTCATACAAGCCCATGCCGAAAGCTTTTTTAAAAGCCGTCTTCAATTTGGTTTCACTCATTAATGCAATCCGGGAAAGATTTTCAATTTTCGGAAATCCGTTCGTATAATTTTCAAGGAGTAAGTTTTCAATCTTTAAAATGCTTTGAAAATCCTTTTCAGGAAATGGAAACGAATTTTCTGATGTTCCGTTTTGAAGAATATTTTCCAGGAAGCCTTCCAGGATCCGGAGCACTCTTGTATTCGTATGCAATTGAGGCGTTGCGCTTGCCACACTTTTGCAGAAAATCTCATTTAAAAGCTTTTTACTTTTGGGAGTAAGAAAAAATTTGAAGACATTTTTTTCTTTAAAAAGCGAATAATTTTCCGTGTTTTTTTGGTTTATTTTTTCTGACAGCCATTCATCAGTTAACTGAATTGTAAGACCTTTTACCATGGTATCAGCAACCAATTCCAGCCTTTGCGAAATGAGGCTGTTTGTCATAAGTATGGTGGAAAAATTATTTCCAATGCCATCGAATATTATTTGATTATTTACCGTGTACTTAAGTTTAGGCGAGTTGCTGTATTGATATAAATAAATGATTAAATAAAATTCATCAGAAGGTTCACGGGTAAAAGCAAAATCGGTGTTAAGTGTGTAATCCACGATCCTGTATGAAAGACCTGGTTCAATACTGCAAACTTTTGCGAAGCCGGAAGCAAAACTTTCCGGGTATTGGATGAAATTATTTTCCGGATGAACTTTTAAGTGTTTAGAAAATTCACGAATCCATTTAACCAGGTCAGGTTGGGAGGAGTTATAAGTAACGGGGTTGCGCAATTCGCCAGGGTTCATCTTTAAAATACGGATTTTAATCTTTGGATATCTTGCAAACTTATAAAAGCAAACTCAAAATAAGTTAATCGCAAAAAAGATTTTTGAAATTTTATGATTACGATTATAAAAAAATTTTTACGAAAAATTTGTACTTCATTTCCATGATCAGTTTTGATCCGTTGAAAATGAATTACTTGTTTACATTCCCCGGGAGAAATGTATTCACTGGTGTTCACCTGAAAGTTCAGGGCAGTAAAATTTTAAGACGATATTTAGGTAAAGCTATTTCGCGTTTTAATAAAAGATATTTAGAAAATTATCCAAGGATGAAGCTGCGTAAAACATAATACACACCGGTTAAGCTTAGCTTAATCCGAATTATTACTTTTCATAGTTTAGAATGCCGGTTTGAATCTTCTTATCTTTGCAAATCTTATAAAAATCATGAGCAAAAAAGGTAAGGTTTTAATGGCAATGAGTGGCGGTATCGATAGTACGGTCGCGGCTCTTATACTGCATCACGAAGGATATGATGTGGTAGGCATTACTATGAAAACCTGGGATTATGCCACGAGCAACGGAAATAATAATAAAGAGACAGGCTGCTGCAATCTCGATAGTTTTAATGATGCCCGGGCCGCGGCGGTGCAACACGGCTTTCCACATTTTATTTTAGATATCCGGGAGGAATTTGGTGATTTTGTAATTGAAAATTTCGTAGAAGAATATATTGCAGGACGCACTCCGAACCCGTGTGTGATGTGCAATACGCACATCAAGTGGAGAGCGTTACTTAAAAGAGCCGACGCATTGAATTGCGATTTCATTGCTACCGGCCATTATGCCCAGGTTCATCGTCACACAAACGACCGCTATTTTATAAGAAAAGGTATTGATGAAACCAAAGATCAGAGTTATGCATTATGGGGACTTCAGCAGGATCTGCTAAGGCGCACTCTTTTACCCCTGGGAACTTATCGTAAAACTGAGATCAGGCAAATGGCTCATGACTTTGGCTATCCGGAGCTCGCAAAAAAAAGTGAGAGTTATGAAATTTGTTTTGTTCCTGACAACGATTATCGTGGCTTCCTAAAAAGAAAAGTTAAGGGACTCGAAGAAAGAGTATCGGGAGGATCATTCGTTGATACAGAAGGCAACATTTTAGGAACTCATAAAGGATATCCTTTTTATACAGTCGGTCAGCGTAAAGGTCTCGATATTGCAATAGGGAAGCCCGCTTTTGTTACGGAAATTATTCCTGAAACCAATACGATTGTTCTGGGCAGCGAAGAAGACCTGAAAAAAAGTGATATGAGGGTGACCGGGGTTAACTGGATAAAATACAATGGTATAAGCGATGGAATGGAAGCAACCACGAAAATCCGTTATAAAGATAAAGGAGCGCTTTCCAATCTTTTTAAATACGAAAACGGGGTAAATGTCCGTTTCTATGA
>JALZAJ010000014.1 GCA_030948465.1 Bacteroidota bacterium | reverse complement strand
TAGTTTCTATGCACAGGCATAGAGTAATTGATGAAAAGATTTTTAAATCAGTTTTTGCTGTGGCGCAAAACAACTACTAATTAATTTCCTATACTTTTGTCCACTTTACTTTTGAATAAGATAAATTACTCAAATGGTTAACAGGCAGGTACTCACGTTAGATGAGTTTACGTTAAAGGAAATGCGCGCTTTTCCAAAAGCAACCGGCGAGCTCGCAGGTCTTTTACGGGATCTGGGACTTGCAGCAAAACGGGTGAATGTTGAAGTGAATAAGGCGGGCCTCGTTGATATTTTAGGCAATACAGGCGACATAAATGTGCAGGGGGAAGAAGTAAAAAAGCTGGATGAATTTGCAAATGACCAGTTTACCGGCGTGTTGCAGCACGGTATCAGTTGTGCCGGAATTGCCAGTGAAGAAATAGATGGTACGGTGTCTTTCGATAATGACATCAGCATGAACTCCAAATACATCTGCATGTTTGATCCTCTTGATGGCAGCAGCAATATCGATGTGAATGTTTCTATTGGAACAATATTTAGCGTGTATCGCCGTGTCTCAGAAACAGGAACGCCATTAACCATAAAGGATTTTTTGCAGCCCGGGAACAGGCAGGTAGCTGCGGGCTACATCATTTATGGATCGTCAACCATTTTTGTATATGCCACTAAAAGGGGAGTGAATGGCTTTACGCTCGATCAGTCGATTGGTGAATTTTGTTTAAGTCATCCGGATATAAAATGCCCGGAAAATGGAACGATGTATTCGGTAAATCATGGCCACTTTTTCCGGTTTAGCGATGCAGTAAAAGAATATATTGACATTTGCCAGAATAAAAATGAATCTAACGGCGGACCTTACACGCAGCGATACATAGGAAGCATGGTGTCTGATGTACACCGCAACCTGATCAAGGGCGGAATTTATATGTATCCCGGAACCACTGACAAACCGAACGGAAAATTAAGGTTGTTATATGAATGTAATCCGTTTGCCTATATAGTGGAACGGGCCGGCGGCAAAGCAACGGATGGTAAAGTGCGCATACTGGAAAAGCAACCATCGGAATTACATGAGCGAACTCCATTGTTTATTGGCAGCGCCAAAATGATGGAGGAGCTGGAAGAATGCACAGGCAGGGTTTAACAAGTTGGAGGCTCAGGATTACGAATTTGAATTAATGATTTACAATAAACAGCAAGGAACAGCGATGAATAACAAAATCATTTCGGTAAATAACCTGGTAAAAAATTATGGAAAGTTTGAGGCGGTAAAAGGAATTACATTCGACGTGTATGAAGGTGAAATTTTCGGATTGCTGGGACCAAACGGGGCCGGAAAATCCACTACGCTCGAGATAATAGAAACGCTTCGGGATAAAACATCGGGCAAGGTGATCGTTGATGGCTTCGATCTTGATAAAGATCCGGATAAAATAAAAAAGATCATTGGCGTTCAATTGCAAACTTCAGGATATTATCCAGGTCTCAACCTGCTGGAACTGATTGACCTGTTTTGCGGTTTGTACAATACCAAAACAGACCCTTTCGCTTTACTGAATAGGGTAAACCTTAAAGACAAGGCAAAAAATAAATATAAGGAAATGAGTGGCGGGCAAAAGCAACGGTTCTCAATCGCTACCACCTTAATTAATCAGCCTAAAATTATTTTTTTAGACGAACCAACTACCGGCCTCGATCCGCAGGCAAGGCGTAATCTTTGGGAGCTTATAAAAGGCATTCGTGATAGCGGCACTACGGTTATTTTAACCACACACTATATGGACGAGGCGGAACAATTATGCGATCGGGTGGCCATTATGGATGAAGGCAAAATCATTGCGCTGCAATCACCTGATAAATTAATCGATGACCTCGTAGCATCGGGTTTTGAAAGACCCAAAGTTACCAAGGCCGCCAATCTGGAAGATGTTTTCATTCATCTTACCGGGAAAGATTTTAGGGAAGATTGAAATATATTTGCGCCAGATTTTTTTTAAACTAAATAAAAATACCCGATGAAAAAGATAGTATTTATTTTACCAGTAATGATTTCAATGTCTTACGCACAAACTAAAAAACCGGTGAAAAAATCCGCCCCCGTGAAAAAGACCGCAGCGGTTGCCGCCATGTCTCCGGCAGATAGCCTGAGCTACGCAATGGGAGTTCAAACAGCTACGTACTATAAAACCCAGGGCGCTCTTAATATAAATACAGCGATGGTGAAGAAGGCCTACGATGATGTGTATAGTGGTAAAACTCCACTTATATCACCCGAACAATGTAACGCAACTATACAACATAAACTACAGGAATATATGGCACAACAAATCAACAATGAAAAACAAAAAGGCCTCATGTTTTAGAAGAAAATAAAAAGAAGCCCGGAATAATTACCTTACCAGGTGGCCTCCAATACCAGGTTATAAAGGAAGGGACTGGACCAATTCCTAAGTCAACCGATACGGTAAAAGCGCACTATGCCGG
>JALZAJ010000010.1 GCA_030948465.1 Bacteroidota bacterium | reverse complement strand
AACTAAACATTCACTTTATGAAACAAGCAATGAACAAAACCAAAATGATTACTATGGGATTAATCACCCTTTTTACAATGGGTCTTACAAGTGTTACCCGTGCAGCAGGAGTTAATGAAAACCCTGTTGAAATTAAGTTTCTCGGCAGTGTTGACAACCACCCGGTATTTCAATTAAACCTTAGCAATAAAAATGCAGAGCGATATGTAATAACGCTTAGAGATGCAACCAACCAGATTCTTTTCACTGAAAAAACGAATACTCCGGATTTCTCAAGAAATTATAAGCTTGATATTGACGATGCGGATTTCAGGACTTCTGACTTTCAACTGCGTGTGGAAGTAACTTCTTTAACAACCAACGAAACTCAGGTATATAAAATAAGCACCAAAAGCCGTATGGTAGAAGATGTGGTGATCGCTAAATTATAATTCACCAAAAAAAACCTTGTGTAAACTGCTTGCTGGCCAATTGGCCGGCAAGTTTTGTTTATGGACGTTGGAAAAGAAGTAAAAAAATTGATGCAAAAATTGTTTTTAGTTTCTATTAAAATATTTGCATATACTTGCAAAAAAAACAGGCCCTTCTGTAGAAACAGAACGACCTTTACGATTGCTTGTATATGAGAATCTTTATAGTATTATCTTCGAAGCCAGGTAGTCTTTTCCTTTTTTAGAAATCTATTTTTAATTTTACCTGCCTCAGCGGTTGTCCGCCTTTTTTAATTCCTTTGCACAACAAACATACAACGCATGTATTTCACCAAAGAATCAAGTTATGGCTTGTTTTATTATGCCAGAACGGTTCAAAAATTTTTGTAAGCCTTTACCGGCATATCTTTCATGACAAATTTTAAATGATGCCCAACCTATTTTCCGATACATTATTTCAATTGGTTCATTCGCTGGAAAAGTCAGAGAAGCGGCATTTTAAGCTTTATATCAAAAGAAGCTCTTCAAAAGAAGACCTTAAGATCATTCGCTTATTTGATGCCCTTGACAGACTTGCCGAGTATGATGAAAAGCAACTCCTCAGGCTGTTACCGGATATTACCAAACCCCAGCTTTCTAATTTAAAAACACATTTATATAAACAAGTGCTCGCGAGCCTGCGCTTATTAAAAACAAATGAAAATATAGATCTCAAGTTGAGTGAGCATCTTGACAACGCCCGCCTGCTCTATAATAAAGGACTAAAATTGCAAAGCCTCAATATTTTGGAGAAAGCAAAAGAGCTGGCCAAAACCAACCAGAAAATGAATTTCCTTGTCCAGGTAATTTCATTAGAAAAAAAAATTGAGACCCTGCACATTACAAGAAGCACCCTGGAAAAAACACAGTTGCTTGCAGAAGAAGCGCTCGATATCAGCGGGCACATCGACCGCGTAACCCGGCTATCTAATCTCGCTTTGCTTCTTTACAGGTGGTATGTAAAGAACGGGCATGCAAGAAATGAAGAGGATGAAAAAGGGATCCGGGAATTTTTTAAGAATTCTTTACCGGCAGATGCCAATGCTATTAATGGCTTTTACGAAAGGCTTTATTTATATCAAAGTTATACCTGGTATGCATTTATACGGCAGGATTTTTTAATGTACTATCGCTATAGTCAAAAATGGATTGATCTTTTCGGTGAAAATGAGGTAATGATTGCAGTGGAGACGGGCCATTATATAAAGGGCATGCACAATCTCCTCAATGCGCATTTTGATCTTCGCAACTTTGAAAAATTTGAGATCACTTTGCGGCAGTTTGAGCAATTTGCCCAAACACCTATAGCCAATCAGCATGATAATTTTCGCACGCACACGTCTATTTACATCAATAGCGCCAGGCTCAACCAGTTTCTTATGCAGGGCGATTTTATCGAAGGGCTAAAAATTGTTCCGGATATTGTTGCTAAATTAAAAGAGTATTCCTTGTTTGTTGACAGCCATCGCATTCTTGTCTTCAATTATAAAATAGCCACGTTGTATTTTGGCGCCGGCGATTATGCCACAGCCATCGACTTTCTTCACAAAATTATAAATGATACGCTTACCGGTTTGCGAAATGACCTGCAATGCTATGCAAGACTTATGCATTTGCTTTGCCATTTCGAGCTTGGCAATGAAGAAATATTGGATTCGCTAATTAAATCGGTGTACCGGTTTATGGCAAGGATGAAAAACCTCACGGTCGTTGAAGAACATATATTTACTTTTTTGCGACATTCAACCAAAGTGCGGCCTAAAGAATTAAAGCCTGAACTCAAACAATTTCTTGAGAAGATAAAACACCTGGAAAAGAATCGTTTTGAAACCCGTTCATTTGCTTATCTCGATGTTATTTCCTGGGTAGAAGGCAAAGTGTATGAAAAGCCAATGAGTGAGATTATCAGGAATAAATATTTGAAGAGCCGACGCAGAAAAAAAGCTTTAGCAACGAACGCCTGAAATTTATTTTTGCAGGAATGAACAAAATTGAAAACGGGTGCGGCAATTACCACAAGTTTAAAAGGGTTTTATTTTTTACTTAAAATTTAAAATTGACTGATGCCTGAAAAATAGTTCCTAACTGGCTAAATTGAGAACCGTTATATCCTAATATTCTGTATCTGCCACTGAATTCTAAAAATCCTTCTAATAAACTTTTCGCCGTAGGATCATTCAACGTTGCGACTGCGTTGGCATAATTAGGGTCAGAAGAACTTCCCGTTAATTTTAGATCCCATTTAGGTAATACATTTAATATATTATTCACCGTAATTGACGCAGAAACTTTACTTGTAAAATTATATCCTACATTCAAATCAGTTACAACAGCCGTTTTAAATACCTGTTTAATATTATTCATAATAGCTCCGCCATTATCTAAGTCCTGGAATTTTGTTGGCCCAAATAATGTGTTATTCAAATTAAAGTTGAACTTGTTTATGAAATAATCAAAACCAAGTACTGCTTTGTACCTGGGGCGGCTTTCAGTTAACAATGATCTTATCTGGGTACTCAAAATGTTAGCTCCGGCATCGGCAATTGCTTTAGGATTGTTAGGATTGCCCACTATTTTATTCACTAAAGTATAGTTGCCGGCAATGTTTATCCC
>JALZAJ010000007.1 GCA_030948465.1 Bacteroidota bacterium | reverse complement strand
TGGACAGTCTGAGGGCGGCTTCTGTAAATAATTATACATTTGACAATGGGATCTCTGCGTTGAGTGCAAATGGTATTGCCCCACTTTTTGACAAAGTAAATATTGTACTTAATTCGGCCATAAGCCCGGCAATTGTTTACACAATAACTACCGCGAATGTCACGGATTGCAGGGGCAATATTGTCGGCTCAAAAAATAAAGCCCGGTTTGGAATATCGCAGGACGCAGATAGTTTTGACATCGTAATTAACGAAATACTTTTCAACCCAAAACCCCTCGGAGTGGATTACATTGAATTGTATAACAGGTCGTCAAAAATTATTGACCTTAGCCACACTTACATCGCCAATCGTAACAGCAGCAATATTATCAGCAGTATTCAACAGGCAGCTTCTGAAAGTATTTTATTATTTCCGAAAGACTTTATGGTTATCACTTCAGATCCTGCCGCAGTAAAAAATCAATACATTACAATAGACCCGGATGCTTTTGTAACCGTTAGTTCTATGCCTTCTTTTTCCGATGATAAGGGTGATGTGATTGTGCTAAATAAACAAGGCGGAATATTGGATGAAGTTAAATATTCTGACAAATGGCATTTTGCGCTTATATCAAACACTGAGGGAGTTTCTCTCGAAAGAATAGATTATGACGGCGCTTCCATACAAAGCAACTTTCATTCCGCGGCCACTTCTGCAGGATATGGAACTCCCGGATTTAAGAACTCACAGTACAGGATAAACGAAGTCGTTCAGGGTGAAATTAAAACTTCACCGGACATTTTTTCTCCGGACAATGATGGCATTGATGATTTTGTAACCATTGATTATTCATTTCCTTCCGCCGGGTATGTGGCTAACATTACCATATTTGATGCCAACGGCCGGCCCGTGCGGTACCTGCAACGCAATTCATTAAATGGTATTAAAGGCTATTACCGGTGGGATGGCCTTGATGATAAGAATCGAAAATTGCCCCAGGGCATCTATATTATTTATACGGAAATCTTTAATACAGATGGAAAGAAAAAGCAATTTAAAAATACTGTTGTGCTGGCGAGAAGGTATTAGATTTATAGAAATTGATTTTTAATATTACGAAGCTACCAACTTGCGATACCTTTTAGAAGTAAACTGATAAGCTGATATAAGACTATACCATCTATTATACCCCGACATAAAAAGAAACTTTGTGCAATTCTTTTGTGATATTCCGGATAGCATCTTCCAATTTTTTAGCTTGCTCTGCTGATGGATATTTTTTGCCGGTCGCATATTGGCGCACTAACGACTCATTGATATCCGCATGGCGGGCGATTGCCGATGCGTTTAAAAAATCGTGGTCTTTAAAAAATGCCTGTATGTCATAAACTACCTCAAATTGCAACGTTTCGGTATTTAATTTTAGCCAAAAGCTATCGCCATTTTTTTCATTTTTTTGGTAGTCCTTTATTAATTCTTTAAGGTTTTGCAGTACTTCTTTTTTAGAATTGCCAAAGGTAACAGGTAGATAACTTTTACGGCCTTCAATTCTGCCGTAGAGCCCATTATCTCCTTTTTCAATTATTACTTGTAATGGTTTCATTTTGTATTTTATTCAAGTGTTTTTTGTACAAAAGAAAGTGATCTTATTTTAAACCCGCCTGTTTTAAAATTGCATTAAGAGTTCCTATTCTTAAATCCTCTTTCCCGTGATCAGGAATTACGACAATGCCCTTTTTGGTTGGATGTTTGAATATTTTGTGGCTACCAGCCTGCCTCTCAAAAAGCCAACCATTTTTTTCAATCAGCTTTATTACTTGTTGTGCTTTCATTGTGCAAGGTAACGTTCTCGTTACTCAAAAAACAAGTCTTTTTTTATTTTTTGCCTAAATTAACCAAGTGTTACATACAAATATTTATACTTTGCCTAAGGCAATTGCTTTCATTCAATTAAATTTGACCGGCAAAATAGAAACCGGTTTTATTCCAATCTATTTTCATGGGGATCATGAAGCAGTTTTATCGTAGAAGCTACCAGCGCCTGTCATGCTTGTTCCAGGTTTAGATAATATTCAAATGTGTATTGTTGTCAGGAATTTTATCACCTCGATCTAATAATTCTTCTATATAGCTCGATCGCCTCTTTGCCATTGCAATCGCTTCATCATATTCTCCATAGTTATGCAACCAGGTAACGCTGCAACAGCCTCCTCCGGTTTTTTTGTAATAATATTTTATAAGTATGCCTTGTTATAAATTATAATTCTCAATTTAACCCATCGTTACAGCTTTTCAATTACCTCCGATCCTGTTTATATCATCATCAATATCCCGGTCGGGAAGTTTATTTAATTGGGCTTTGATAATGAAATAGCTGGTAATAGCGAAAGCGAAGGCAATTAATTGAACAGAGACTATATTTTTCATGCCGAAGGTTAAAACACCGATCACCACGCCGACCAACTCCGCACCCAGCCACCCGATTATATTATAGATCTTCCACGTTAAGGGTTTCAGGCCTTTTTTAAAAGCAAGCCTTCCTATTTCACGGGTAAGGAAATAAAGTACGATCAGGTCAGGCACAACTTTCTTTTATAATTTATAATTTGGCGTTTTATTATGCCAAAGATCAAACTAAATCAATATCGAAATTTACCAATTGAACGAATTCTTTCAGGCGAATATCAATGTCCTTTTTGGTGATTTCTTTTAAGCGTTGAGGTCCGAATTTTTCCACGCAGAAGCTTGCCATCGCCGAGCCGACTATGATTGCGGTTTTCATATTTTCAAAGCTAATGTCTGAAGTGCGTGCGATGTGCCCGATGAATCCGCCTGCAAAGGCATCCCCTGCTCCCGTTGGGTCAAACACGTCTTCTAACGGTAACGCGGGTGCGAAGAAGACATGGTTTTCATGAAACAACAAAGCGCCATGTTCCCCTTTTTTAATTATTAAATATTTTGGCCCCATATCCATTACTTTTTTCGCGGCTTTTACTATTGAATACTCACCGCTCAGTTGCCGTGCCTCACTGTCATTTATCATAAGCACATCAATCATTCCCATTACTTTTTTTAAGTCATCTAACGCGCTTGCTATCCAAAAATTCATCGTATCCAGTACGATCAGTTTAGGCCTTGATTTTAATTGATTAATAACACTTATCTGCAGTGCCGGCATTAAATTTCCAAGCATAAGAAATTCCGCGCCCTGGTATTCTTCAGGAACTTTTGGGTCAAAATCTGCCAAAACATTTAAATCGGTAATCAATGTGTCCCGGGTATTCATATCAAGATGATACCTGCCGCTCCAGAAAAATGATTTTTTATCAGGTACAATTTCCACACCGGACAATTCAACGCCCCGCTGCTTTAATTCGTTCATTTCTTCTTCAGGAAAATCATTTCCAACAATAGAAATTTGTTGAATGGGTTTAGAAAGGTGGCTTGCCGCATACGCAACATATACCGCAGAACCGCCAATAATTTTATCAATTTTTCCAAAAGGTGTTTCGATTGCATCGAAAGCCATAGAGCCGAGGGTAATGATTGCCATAGTATTTGTACAGGTTTAATTTATGTAAAACGCTGCAAATGTAAAAGATTACGGCATAAGTTTGTTAAAACGGCGTTTCGCTGACCTGTCTGCCGGAATTTGGATTTGATTTATAGAATTAAGTAGAATATTCGCTAAGAACGTAATAGAAGGGACTCGCAAATGTTAAATATAAACCGGGACGTATTTGCGAAAAGTTGTCGGGCAGAGAGTTTCGATTTGAAAGATGTTTCAGATGGTTTAGTAATGCTAACTATTCCAGGGAGATTGCCACGCCGCCTCTATTGTTATTAGAATTGTTGCATTATTCGGGCGACTTGCAAAGATGTGAATTGGGTAAGCCGCCTTTGCCGGATGTATTACGCCTACGATTGTTCTACCAATTCTATCGATTTAATTAATCCTTCTGAACTTACACTTGTTTTAAAATTGGCACGTTTTTTCTTAAAAAAGGTTACATCTTAAACCAGGTAATTTTATCATTATGCTTTTAAGTATTCATCATAAAAATCCTCAGGAACGCTTATTAAAACAAGTTGCAGAATGCCTTAAGGCCGGAGGGATTATCATTTATCCAACCGATACAATTTATGGACTTGGCTGTGATATTTTCCACCCGAAAGCCATTGAGCGCATTTATCAGATTAAAAACATAGATCCAAAAAAGGCACAACTTTCTTTTATATGCCGTGATCTAAGCCACCTAAGCGATTATACGAAGAGTATTGACACCCCATTATACAGAATATTGAAAAATCATCTTCCGGGGCCTTATACATTTATATTACCAGCAAGCAAGCAAGTTCCTAAAATATTGAAAAGCAAGAAAGATACTATCGGCTTGCGTGTACCCGACAACGTTATATGCAGCGGAATCCTGGAAATCTTAGGGAACCCGATCCTAAGTACGTCCCTTCCCGGTGATATGGTAGAAGAATATACTGATCCGGAGATCATTTACGAGACCTTTGGGAAGCTGGTAGATTTCGTTATCGATGGCGGCCCGGGCGGTGTTATTCCATCAACTATTATTGACTGCACAACCGTTGATTGGACCGTCATCCGCCAGGGGCTTGGCGAATGGTCGGTTAACTAAGAAGATTTTATTCCTTTCACCTCTTCAACGTCTTACGGATCCGATCTGATAATTCGACTTGAAATATCAGAAATTATTACCTGGGCCACCGTTGACTTTTACGCGCAGATGTTCAGTTGGGTCTTTAACCACGTTAGTCAGGAGCTTCGCTTCAAACGCATTATTTTATAATTGGAGGCATTAAAACGCTGGTATTTACCATTGTTCAGAAGCGAAACGTTTATCCATATCTCCCACACCCCTTCATTTCCATATCGCTTTCAACAAAAGACAAACAACCTGCAAATCAGTGCAAAAAATTTAGGTTAAAAAAGCCTAATCCCTTCAATTATTATTTAGCAAGAGGGCAAATTAATTTCGCAAAATCGTTTCTCTTTTTTGGTTGTCTCTAATCAGTATTGCATGCCGCTTATCCTGAAAGTTTTCAGTTTTATCAAAATTAATGTTGGAAACTTTGGTAACATCCAAAGTTTCCATAGTTTTGCGCCTCAATGGAAATTAAAGAAAGAATAAA
>JALZAJ010000002.1 GCA_030948465.1 Bacteroidota bacterium | reverse complement strand
GCGAAGCCATGATCTGCCATATTCATTAGCAGGTTACTTCCCA
Organism: Bacteroidota bacterium; assembly: GCA_030948465.1. Lineage (GTDB taxonomy): Bacteria > Bacteroidota > Bacteroidia > Chitinophagales > Chitinophagaceae > Ginsengibacter. The sequence continues at coordinate 2,639 of JALZAJ010000002.1, read as the reverse complement.
TTACTCCCAGGCCTACCATTCCAAAATCATATATTTTTTCCGGCATATAAATTTTTTAAGAAGTAAAATTAATGAAATTGATATGGAGTAAACGATTGCTATTTACTTTGAAACATAAATTAATATTTTAAAGAACAAATAGTCCGCACTTGTAAAGGAATTTAATGATTTATCGCGAAAAATGAACCGGGTTATTTTGAGTAAAAATAACCTGGTAATAAATGGCTTTGGAACGTGGACACCAACACGTATGAAGAAGGGACTATTAATAAAAAGACTAAAAAAATGCCCGGTCTCGTGGCGGGCAGGGTATTACGATGTAACGATTGAATAAAATGTCATCTGGGTAAGTCCTATGAATTAGAATAACTACTAAAGAAATATATGAAATTTTTGCCGTCGCAAATATTGTTGGGCAAAAATGTTTTACCGGATTGTAGTAAATTATAAGCTTTGAAGCGAAGTTGGTTTTGGATTTGATCGAATGAATCAGGCAATCAGATCGCCATTTTATAAAAAACTAAAAATTATCTTTTCACAAATGAAAGCATTACCAGTATCGTAGTATGTAGTAACTTTGATGCCATAATTTTCTTAACAATGAATGATACTGCAGGCAGTCCAGTTGCTTTAACCTCAAAAGATTTTGCAACCGATCAGGAAGTTAGATGGTGCCCTGGTTGCGGCGATTACTCCATATTAGCACAAGTTCAAAAGGTGATGCCCACCTTAGGAATTCCCAGGGAAAACATAGTTATTATATCTGGCATTGGATGCAGCAGCCGTTTTCCTTATTATATGAATACGTATGGAATGCACAGTATTCATGGCCGGGCCACAGCTATTGCCGGGGGGCTTAAAGCCAGCAGGCCCGAATTAAGTGTATGGATCGTAACAGGAGATGGCGATTGTCTTAGCATTGGTGGTAATCATACCATTCATTTGCTTAGAAGAAATTTTGATGTAAATCTGTTACTTTTTAATAATGAAATATATGGGCTTACCAAAGGCCAATATTCTCCTACCAGTGAGCAAAAAAAAGTGACTAAAAGCACACCGGTTGGAAGCATTGATCATCCGTTTAATCCTTCAGCGCTGGCATTGGGCGCCGATGCTTCTTTTGTTGCGAGAAGCATGGACAGAGATCCTAAACATTTACAGGCAATGATACTGAGAGCGCAGCAGCATAGAGGAAGTTCCTTTCTTGAGATATACCAGAACTGCAATATTTTTAACGACGGTGCTTTTGAAGTATTCACTGAAAAAAAATCAAAGCCCGAAGAAGCGTTGTTTTTGGAACAAGGAAAACCCCTGGTATATGGCGCTGAAAGAAATAAAGGAATTAAGCTGGAAGGATTAAGGCCTGTGGCCGTAAGGTTAGGAGGAGAAGTAAGTGAAAATGATTTGTGGATCCATGATGAAAATGATTTTTACAAAGCTCAGATTCTAACGAGATTATTTGAAAACCCATCAAAAGAAGATCATCTGCCAAGGCCCTTTGGAGTGTTCTTCCGGGAAGATCGAGCCTGCTATGAAGATGTAATGGCAATGCAAATAGAAGAAGCCTTGTCGGCTAAAGGAAAAGGTGACCTGGATAAATTATTAAAAGGAAGAGAAACCTGGTCGGTGATTTAATTTCCAGCCTTCGCTTTAATTTTTATTGTTCAGAAAAATAAAAGGTTTCAGCTCCTGCTGTTTTAGCGTTTCCCTAATAATTTTTTCTTCGGAAAATATTTTGTATTTATTTAAATTGATCACCTCATGTGCAATAATGAGATTATCAATTTTCTCTACACAAAATAATAACTCATGAAGTAATTCTACTTCATGCTCAATTGCCTGGGGGTTCATTAATTCTTCTTTGAACAACACCAAAAGATCCCGGTTAAATTTGTTCATATTTGGATATGGTTTTTTATATTCTAATATCCCACCATTCCTTTTTTATTTGGGCATCCGCAATTACTTTTCTTTGAAGCATTACAGCTAATCGTAAAAATGGAGACCACTATAAAAACAATCAGTAGGATTTTGGTTACGTATTTCATAAAATTGATACCTAAATTAAACTATTTTCACAAACAATTATTGCGATAATTTGATAAAAGGAAAAAAAATTAACAAACCTCCTCATAGGCCCCGCGTATTAGTTGCGTCCCTGGATTGGGGGTTAGGTCATGCAACCCGCTGCATACCAATAATAAAGGAATTAGAAAGCCAGGGTTGTGAAGTAATTTTAGCCGCCTCAGGAAGTGGTTTTTGCTTATTAAAAAAAGAATTTTCTTCCACAGTAATTTTACGGGTTTACGGCTATAAAATTTACTATAGCCGGAATAAAAACTGGTTACTTTTCAAACTATTCATCCAGGTGCCAAAGTTAATTTCCACAATTTTCAGAGAACACCACTGGTTAAAAAAAACGGTAAAAAAATATAAGCCTGATGTCGTTATTTCAGACAACCGCTTTGGCATGTATAATAAGAACATTGTTTCGGTATATATAACGCATCAGTTAGCGATTAAGGGCGGCACTTATTTCACTAATACAATTGCCGGGAAAATCCATAATCAATTTATAAAAAAATATGATCAATGCTGGGTGCCTGATTTTGAAAAAGAAGGATTGGCCGGAGATCTTT
>JALZAJ010000574.1 GCA_030948465.1 Bacteroidota bacterium | reverse complement strand
CGATTTACAAAAAGGAAAAATTTATTAATAATGAAATACAAGAATCCAAAGAGCCCGGGCACATTAAACAACTTAAAATTGACAGTGAACAAGTAAATCAAAGTGAGCAGAATTATTATAAAAACTGGGTGAGCTATCATAAGAATTCTCCGTTCAGCACCGCAGTTATTTATCTATACATGCAACAGTCAGGTGCGAACGATTTGAAAAACCTGTACGATAATCTATCTCAGCAGGCTAAAGAAAATAATAATATGACGAAATTAATCCCCTTCCTTTTGGCTAAAAGAAAAACCGATGAAAAATTTAAAGTTGGCAACATTATTAAGGACTTTACGCTCAATGATACGTCGGGAAATGCGCATTCTTTTTTTGAGCTGAAAAAGAACAATTATGTGCTGCTTGATTTCTGGGCAAGCTGGTGTGGGCCTTGCCGCCTTAGCACACCGGAGATCAAAAGTTTATTAAATAAATATGGTCAATACAATTTTAAAGTCATCAGTATTTCGGCAGATACAGAAAGCGATAAGTGGAAAAAAGCTATTATAAAAGATACAATGAACTGGGAAAATTTATCGGATTTAAAAGGCACCGATACCGGCTTTATGAACGATAATTTTATTTTTTCTTTTCCCACCTACGTGCTGGTTTCACCTTCCGGAGAAATTATTTCCAGGCCATTTCGGTTGAGTGGCATAAGCGAAAAATTGCTTTATATTTTCCCTGATAAACATAAACCTTAAATTATCAGCAAAATTGCAAAGTTGGTTTACTTAAATATTATTAAAAATCCAATCCCATACTGAAATAATAAATGGGCTTTCCCTTAAAGAAACCATTCATTGGCCAGCCTGCATCAAACTTTAAAAAGTAACCCAGCAACGTACTCCTGGCGCCGAAGCCATATCCTCCAAGGAAAGGGCCAATGCCCGGAGCTTTAATTTTGATTTGTACCGTTGGGTCAGCAGGATCGGTATAGGTAATCGATGGACGGCTAAGCTTGTCGTATGCCCCGTTCCAGGCAGAACCAAGGTCAATAAATTGTATCAGTTGAAAATTTCTTATAAAGGCATTGTTGATCGGCTTGCTAAACAGGGTAGTGAAAACAGGTAACCTGAATTCACTGTTGATAACAGCCGCGTTATTTCCATTCGCCGCGTTTTGAATAAAGCCCCGCAGGTTGACAGCCAGCGATTGAAATGCGTAGTCAACATCAGGTGCCGGCTTATTATTTGGATTAAAATAACGATAGGATTGGTTTCCGTTCTTATCTGTTTTTATGTTATTGCCAAACATCAGCCAGTTATCAATTCCCCCCAGGTAATAAATTAATTTTTGATTGCCCCAACTGAAATCAGCAGCAACCCGGCCTGCCCAGATAAAATTGCGGTAAATGGGATAGTAAGCCCGTGCATCAAAACCAAAGTTAAAGGTATAACGGCCTTCCGCAGCCGCTAATTTGCTGATTTGTGAATTCCAATCGATATAAGCTTTATACCGGATGCCATTCCATATATTTTGGGCAGGATTTAGCGTATTATCATACACATATTCCAAATGAAGAAGGCCATAGGTTTTCGATTGATCCGGTTCCGGAAGCGAAACATCATCGAACGTACTTATTACCGCTTTATCTTTTCTAACGCCTGCGCTTAAACGAACACTTTTGGTTACATCAAACGGGTAACTAATGCTTGCCTGGTAAAGATTAGAAAACAATCTTCCCGGGTAGCCGGTTGTGCCGTTAGAGAAAGAAACTTGTTGCACATTCCGGTAATAGGTAAGGCCCCAATCGATCCTTTTCTTTAGATTCGAAAATTGAAACAGCCAGTCGTTATCTTTTAAATTAGATGAAATACGAACACCGCCTGAAACTTTAATGTCTTCAAACATGTCCGCAATTCCAAACCGGATCATTCCATTTATGCCATTATTAGAAGTAAGAGAGATTGGCCCTGAGCCGCCCTGGTATAATTGATATTTAGTTCCTAAAACGTTATTGTTGAAACCGGCAACAATGTATTCCGTGGCAAATTTTGGCGGTTTATAAGGATACAATTTCGCGTTAGATAAAACCGTAGATCCATTGAGATCAACGCCAAAATAATTATTCGTCTTAGCCGTATCCTTCTTTTCATTTTTGAATTCATTTTGAAAAATATCTTCCTGCTTTTTGCTTGTATCAAGGATAACGGAAGCGGCTTCCTGGCCTTTTGAAATTCTATCCAGTTCTATCAATTGCTTCATATACGCCGTAGGCGGTACAGAAATATTTCGCCGGCGCAATACATTTTCATCGATCTTAAGTTTGTATAAAATCTTATCATCACTCTGCCTGGTTACTTCACTTACCTGGCGGTTATCTCCGGCTTCTCTCGTTTCCCGCAAGCTGCTGGCATAGTTCGTTAGCGGAAATACATAAGCCGAATCATTGGTAACCGATACAACGGCAACCGTATCGATATCCGCTTTGTGGTACACTTTCAATAAAGAATCTACCTCGCCTTCGGTTGGATTGCGAAGCAGATCGTCACCAATTACCACTATGGTATCCAGGCCAGCATTCTGAGTGGAGAAAAAACCGGCATAACGGTTACCAACGCCATTTTCATCACTTACAAAGGTGAAGTGATTATTACTGTATTGAGTGGGAAACCTGGCATCGCCGAATTTTAAATTGGTAAGTTGTGTTATCTGATTAAGTTCCGGCTTGTTCGTCGCAAAGTCGGTAATTAAAAAAACATTGAAATGATTTTGTAACAAAGAGGTGTCAGAACCTCTTGCTCTTGCGGAAGGCCGGTTGCTTGAAAAAATAATTCCATTTTTATTGGGAAATGCCACAAACGAAGGATCAAGATCGTCGTACACGTCGTTTGTTATTTGTTTTAATTTTTCATTTTCAATATCATAAGTATAGATATCCGAGTGCCCATTTTTTACGGCGCTGAAAAGCAGGGTTTTGCTGTCAATCATATATTTCATATCCTGCACCTGGTCAAACAAATTAGTGAGGTCTCTTTTGTAAGGCTTTACACGAGTCACTACGTCGTACACAAATAATTTTATGCGTCCTTCTTCCCCATATAATACAGATAAACGCGTGCCTTTCGGATCCCAGGCCATCATTGGGTAATTCGGATTTATTTCATCCAGTTTGGCTTTTGCACCAAATTTTAAAAGCACTTTATCTTTGTCTTCTTCATTCAACAGAAGCTTGTATTGTCCTTTGTCATATTGAACTACGGCAAAGGAACCGTTGCGCTTATTAGGATTTACATTGAAATGAAAAAAATCTTTTCTTTTCCCAATGGTCACACTCGTGAT
>JALZAJ010000572.1 GCA_030948465.1 Bacteroidota bacterium | reverse complement strand
AGGTTATTGTGTGCCCTGTTCATCCATTGCAAATCTTTTTCTTTAAAAGATTGTATCCCTATACTAAGCCTGTTTATACCTGCATCTTTCCAGCAATCCAATTTTTCAATGCTTATATCATCAGGATTGGCTTCCAAAGTAACTTCTGCAGTTGGGCTTATTGTGAAGCTATTTTTAATTGCAAATAATAAATCTTCTATATCGCGTTTATCTAAAAGGCTGGGTGTGCCTCCGCCAAAATAAATGGTATCTATAATTTCATTCCTGTTAGAATTGAAATCAAGAGAAAGTGTAATCTCTTTTTGCAGCGCCTTCACCATGTCATCTTTCAAAGAAAGTGATGTTGAAAAATGAAAATTGCAATAGTGGCACGCCTGCCTGCAGAAAGGAATATGAATATAAATGCCTGCCAAAGATTTTTTAAATTTTTAATACCAGCTTTGCGCTGGAAGTAGCGTTTCGGAATTTCAATTAGATTTGAATGTTTAACATGAATTCAATTACCTTAAAATATTCGGGCAGAAATGTTCTACTTTTTCAACTGTTTATTTTTTTAATTTCTTCACCTTCTTTCTCTCAAAAAAAGTACACGGTTCAATACCTGCTTTATGGTAAAGATACTTCCTATAAAATACAGAAGCCGCAACTTAAAACAATTTTTGATGATGAAGCATCAGCTTCTTTATATCTCATCTCACTTCCTCAAATATTGCGGGGGAAAGGGTTTCCGGCTGCTTCTGTTGATTCAGTAAGATACGATTCAACTGTGGCAGTTGCACGGCTTTACCTGGGTGAAAAGTATAATTCAGTAGAAATAAACATCGACAGCGTTGACTCTAAAGTGCTCGAAGCTATAGGATGGAATAATAAGCAATCCGGAAATAAAATGGACCTTGCTGGTTTGCAACGCCAGGAAGAAAAAATAATTAGTTATTACGAAAACAATGGTTATCCGTTTGCCGAAGTGAATATGGAAAATATTACATTCTCAGAAGAAAAAATTAAGGGAAACCTTATTGTAAAAAAAGGCCCTCTTTACCATATAGATAGTATTAGGGTTTTCGGCAACGCGAAAATAAAAAATCTATTTCTTCAGCATTACGTGGAGATCGCCAATGGAAGCACTTATGATAACAGTAAATTAAAGCAGGTGAGTAAGCGTATTCGGGAATTGCCTTACCTGAAAGAGCAGCAGCCCTGGGATGTTACCATGCTTGGCAGCGGTTCTATACTTAATCTTTATCTGCAACAAAAACGCAGCAGCGCAATAGATGTACTTATAGGATACCTGCCGGCTAACAATGCAACTGGAAAAGCTCAGCTTACAGGCGATGTGCATCTCGATCTTAAAAATGCATTAAGCTCTGGCGAAAATATTTTGCTTAACTGGCAGCAACTTCAGCCGCAGTCGCCAAAACTTACCATTGGTTACCAGCATCCCTATATTTTTAATTCTTCTTTCGGAGTCGATTTTACATTTAACTTACTCAAAAGGGATTCTTCCTATCTTGAGTTAAACACCATTATTGGTCTCCGCTATATTTTATCAGCCAATCAATCCGGCAAAGTTTTTTATCAAAATGAACGCAGCTATTTACTTTCAGGCGGTGTGGATACTAACCGCGTAGTAGTTACAAGAATGCTGCCGCCTAACATTGATGTAAGCTCTGGTAATTTCGGCATAAGCTATAGCTTCATCAATACTAACTACAGGTTGAATCCGCGAAAAGGGAACGAGTTGGAAGTTACGGCCGCCGCAGGTATTAAGAAGGTTACAAAAAATAATGATATAATAAATTTGAAAGATCCCGGCGACCCTGCATTCAATTTTAATACCTTATACGATTCTATAAAATTAAAATCGTATCGAATACGAATACAGGGAAGCGCAATTCATTACATACCCCTTGGAAAAAGCAGCACTTTAAAAACGGCATTCAGCGGTGGATGGCTTGAAACACCACAGGTTTTTAGGAATGAATTATTTCAGATAGGTGGTTACAGGTTGCTAAGAGGTTTTGATGAAGAAAGTATCTATGCAAACCGGTATGCGGTATTCACTGCTGAATACAGGTATCTTGTCGG
>JALZAJ010000548.1 GCA_030948465.1 Bacteroidota bacterium | reverse complement strand
AAATGATTGTGTGTTTGAATTAAAAAGATTTGACGTTCAGCAGATTTGGCTTCTTCTAACTCTTTTTCATTCATACGTATTAGATTTCTTATCTTCTTCAATTCCAAATAATTAAGGGTCGATATTATTTCTTTCTTATAATTATCTTCTCTTGTGGGTACGGGCATTTCATAGTTTTTCAGCCAGCCGGGGCTTATATCGTATGGAAATTCTATAATTGATAAAACGATTCTGCTTAACTCAAGGTCATCACTATATAAAAAATTTTTAGCAGTGGGTTCCAGTTTTTCCCCGTACCATATTTTATAAATGTTCATAATTTTTTGTAAAGAAGGATTGGTGATCATTTCCTCGTCAATAGCTTCATACAAAAGAAATTCAGCCACTGTTTTTCCAGATTCCCATTCTTTTAAGCCAAATTCAAGTAAACATCTTACCACTGCTCTTTCATTTACTTCATCCTTATTCAAAAGTTCTAATGCATCCGTATCAATTTGTATATCGTCGTGAAGTGAGCCCGCAGTGTTTTGGAAATCCTGGTTGTTCGTAAAAAGTTTTCTTTCATCTTTGGAGAATTTCTCCCTTATGTACTTATTTACGAGTGTGTGAAGTCCTGATTCATCAATTTTAAGCAATTCAGATGTTTTGTGAATATACTCCTGCTGCTTTGTGAAGTCTTCTGCTTTGTTGATCTTCGAAATGGTTTCAGCGATTTTATTGACTACCTGTGATTTTTTGTTTGTATCACCTCCGGCGTCTTTTAAAGCATATTCCAACTGAAACATGATAAAATCTTTTTTATTTTCGGTGATGTATGCTGATAAGGCTGCCGCTCCTTTTTTATTTATGAAACTGTCCGGATCTTCTTCATCAGGCAATATGACTAGTTTAACATTGAGCCCTTCTTCAATGGCGAGGTCAAGTCCTCGTATCGCAGCTTTTATCCCTGCACTGTCCCCATCATAAAGTATGGTAAGATTGTTTGTGTACTTCTTTATGAGTCTTAATTGATCCGGAGTCAAAGATGTGCCACCGCTAGCAACTACATTTTCAATATTTGCCTGGTGAAGGGCCAGCACGTCCGTATATCCTTCCACAAGCAGGCATTCATCTTTTTTGTCAATCATTTGCCTGGCAAACCAGGCACCATATAAAATTTTACTTTTGCTATAAATTTCATTTTCCGGTGTATTAATATACTTCGGAGCCTTATCATTGTTTCTTATTAGCCTTGCGCCAAACCCTGCAATTTTTCCTGAATTATTATGTATTGGAAATATGATGCGTCCGCGGTAATTATCCTGGACTTGGTTATCACGCGCAACTATCAGCCCTGATTTTTGCAAAAGATATTCACTAAACTTCGATTCTATTGCGGCCTTGGAAAAGGTATCTCTTGATGCGGGGTTATAACCCAATTCAAATTTTTTTATTACTTCATCCCTGAACCCCCTTTCTTTTAAATATTCTAATCCAATATTTATTCCTTCATCTGTGGTAAACAAAATATCACTGAAAAATTTTTGTGCAAATTTATTTATGATATAAAGGCTGTCGCCTATGCGTTGCTGTTCTTTTATTTCGGGGCTTGCCTCTGATTCTTCAATGCGGACGTTGTACTTAGCCGCAAGCCATTTTAATGATTCTATGTAACTGTACTTTTCATGTTCCATTAAAAAACCAATGGTGTTGCCGCTTCGTCCGCAACCAAAACACTTATAAATTTCTTTAGAAGGAGATACAGTAAAGGAGGGTGTCTTCTCGTTATGAAAAGGACACAAACCAATATAATTTTGCCCTCTTTTTTTTAGTTTAATAAATGAACTCAGAATTTCTATAATGTCTATTCTGCTAACAATTTGTTGTATCGTTTCCTGCGGTATCATTCACTTCGTAAGTTTATTTAGTATAACTCAAAATCCAAATTTGATTTGAACCCAGTGTTGTTTAATTGGAAATACAATCGTTTCAATCTCTCTTAATTCGGAGGGCTCATGAAAAAGTAATGCTATAGCCAGATTTATCAATTTACAGCCGCGACTGCAGTAAGATAATTCCAATAATAGATAGAATCACTGCCGTAATGATCATAATTGTTACGAATTTTTTTCTTGTAATAACTTGCATAACGTTTTTAATTTTTCATTTACGATTTCTAAAATAAAACTAACTTTTATTATTCCGCAAATTAAAATATAAATGCCTTATTCCGGATCATAAATGTTCGCATGTTAATTGTTGGTTTAAGTTTTTTATATCCATGTATGCCTCAACCTTGAACTATCGATAAGTTACCATTGAGGTGATTGATTATTCCAGCGATTTTCTCTTTCTTATCTTTGCACCTCAATTTTTCAAATGAATAAAAAAGAAGTATTTATTATATCTGCTGTGCGTACACCTATTGGAAGTTTTGGAGGTAGTCTTAAAGATATATCTGCTACAAATTTAGGCGCTGTAGCAATCAAGGGCGCCGTCGAAAGAGCGGGAATAAAGCCTGTTGATGTTCAGGAGGTTTATATGGGTTGCGTTCTGCAAGCCAATCTGGGTCAGGCGCCTGCAAGACAAGCGGCCATACTCGCCGGTTTGCCTGAGAATGTATGCTGTACTACAGTGAATAAGGTTTGTGCCAGTGGGATGAAAGCAATAATCAACGGAGTTCAAAGTATTTTGCTTGGTGATGCTGATGTGGTTGTAGCAGGCGGAATGGAAAACATGAGCAGTACGCCGTACTATGCACCTTCTTTGCGGTGGGGAAATAAATATGGCAATGCTCAGCTAATTGATGGCGTAGCAAAAGATGGCCTTACGGATGTTTACAACGGTTATGCAATGGGCAACGCAGCTGAATTATGCGCCAGGGAATGTAATATCAGCCGTGAAGAGCAGGATGCTTTTGCTATTGAAAGTTATAAACGAAGCCAGGCCTCAGTGAATGAAGGAAAATTTACTAATGAAATTATTGGAGTCGAAATACCCCAAAGAAAAGGAGATCCGGTTACCATGCTTAAAGACGAAGAACCATTTAACGTAAAATTCGATAAAATCTCAGGCCTGAAATCTCCATTTGAAAAGGGAGGGAGTGTGACTGCGGCAAATGCAAGCACCATTAATGATGGCGCTTCCGCAGTTGTTTTGGTAAGTAAAGAATATGCTGATAAAATGGGAATAAAACCTCTTGCAAAAATACTTAGCTATGCCGATGCAGAGCAGGCTTCTGAATGGTTTACAACCACGCCTTCACTCGCACTTCCAAAGGCGGTTGAAAAGGCCGGGTTACCCCTGAATAAAATAGATTATTTCGAGCTGAATGAAGCTTTTAGCGTCGTGGGGATTGTGAATACCCAAAAAATGAAACTGGACTCCTCGAAAGTAAATGTGAACGGAGGATCAGTTGCCCTTGGGCACCCATTGGGTTCCAGTGGTTCACGTATAGTGGTCACTCTTCTAAATGTGTTATTGCAAAATAACGGCAAAATTGGCGCAGCCGCTATTTGCAATGGTGGCGGAGGCGCCAGCGCTATGGTTGTGGAATTAATCTAAGCCCTTTATTTTTATTTTGGTCACATGTTTTTATTTTCATATCATTTTTTTATCTTTATGCCCCTAACCGAAATTCTCAAAAAACCACTTATAGTCCTGCTAAATTTTCTCCGAAAAATCAATCTGTACATTTTTATAAATCGTAAGTCACCCTG
>JALZAJ010000531.1 GCA_030948465.1 Bacteroidota bacterium | reverse complement strand
AAATGCCGGTTGGTATTGTTTGTTAACGGAATTACTTTTCCATCGGCATCCATCGGCACCATAAATCTTAATTCACGGTCAATGTTGGCTCCGTAAGTACACCGGCCAATTGCTCTGCAATTGATATCCTGATCTACCTGCATAGCGTACATTAAATTATTGGGCAATCCTTTCGCGGCATCTAATAAATTGTTATAACTGCCAGCAGTAGACGCGGAACCGGTACCTACTGAAATGATAAGCAATTTATCTTCGCCTGTTGGCCAATTCAGGTTATATGCAGATTGCGTTGCCATGCGATACATTAAAAATGCCGGGTTATTATATGGAGTTACACCGCCATCTACAAAAACAAATGTCTTTTGCGGGTCATTAGGATCCCATTGCAATGTTTCCGGAGGAAAATAAACAGGCGCCGCAGTGCTTGCCCGAACCAGTTGAAAAAGTTTAATCTTTGAATTACAGTCAGGAAGAGATTCATCGTTATATTTTGCCAGCGGATTATTACTTATCGGCCACGGAGAATCGGTGCTCCGGTTCATAGTTACCACCAGTAAAAGGGATTTGTATTTACCTTTTCTTACCATCAGGTCTGTGTCTTCGCCAAAAGTTTCTTTCAGCATTTCAAGCAATGGCCCCGATTCATATAAAGCCTTCCATCTTTTTAAAATAAAATTTTTATCAAACATGTCTTTGCCTTTCTTAATATAAAAATCGAGCAATTGCTGTACGGACATTCCGATGGATAACCCTGCCGCAATAATAGCCCCGGTGCTGGTTCCACCGATGTAATCAAAATAATCGCCGAGAACAAAATCATCGCCTTTATTTAATTTTTGTTTTAGCTGCTTTTCCATTCCGGCTAAAATTTCCAGGGTTAAAACTCCACGAATGCCTCCGCCATCCAGCGCTAATATTTTTCGTGGCTGAGAAGTTTCATAACGCTGTTGTAATGGTCCCCAAACTGACATTTGTTTATTTTTTGAATTGAAGTAAATTAGATTTTTGCAAAAAGAATTTTATCCCGGTCTTTAAATTAAAAACTACAATTTGCGATAAAGAAATTGAACAATGAATTTGATCGGTAAGTCAGCATGAGAAAAATTATTTTTCCCTGGGGTAACGGAGATAATTTTGAAATTAAAAATAGCGAGGTAATTCGATATTACCAGCGCCGTTTGACATAACATCTTTTTCCTTCAGGTACGTAAACTGTAACAAATTTCAGGGTAAATGATCAGAAGAAAATAACCCTGCATTATTGTTCTGGCATCTCTACTTTTGATCACTGAGAAAAAAATAACATTTCAACCGGCTACTATTTGCGTCCCGTTTTCAATTTGCACAACATATACTTTTAGATCAAGGTCAGTCGCTTTTTTATATGCAGGAATAATTTCGTCAATCAAATTTTCATACTCCTTTTTTGCCACAAGGTTTATAGTGCAACCTCCAAAACCACCACCCATCATTCTGGCGCCAATTACCGCAGGATCCGGCTTTACATAGTCCACTAAAAAATCGAGCTCTTTACAACTTACTTCATAATCCCGGCTTAACCCATCGTGTGTTTTATACATTTTTTGTCCAAAAGAAATTAAATCACCCCTTTCCAAATCAGCGCAGGCATCTGTCACTCTTTGAATTTCGTTAACGATAAATGAGCATCTCCTGTAAATAATGTCATCGCCGGGCTTTAGTACTTCCTCAACCATTCCAGGTGTTGCATCCCGCAGGCTGTTTACTTCAGGGTGAACTTTTTTTATAAGAGCAACACCTTCTTCACATTGTTGTCTTCTTAAATTATATTCGGATGAAGCTAATGAATGTTCTACATTGGTGTCAAATAAAAGAATATCATAGTCAGTTAGTTTAAAAGGAACATATTGGTATTCCAGGCTTCTGCAATCGAGTTTTATCGCATGATCTTTTTTGCCGAAGGCGCTTGCAAACTGGTCCATGATGCCACACATTACGCCTACAAATTCATTCTCGGCTTTTTGGGCAAGCTTTACCATCGTGAGCCGGCTCATGTCAATTGAAAATATATTATTAAACGCGGATAAGGAGGCGCATTCTACGGCTGCGGAAGATGAAAGCCCGGCACCCAAAGGAACGTCTCCGCCTATAACTCCATTAAATCCTTTAATAGTATGCCCGGCTTTCTTCAGTTGCTGAAGAGACCCCAAGATATAATCAGGCCACCGCATGCTGCTCGATACAATTGAATCGATGTGTCCTGTATAATGTTCATCAAGGTCAACAGCGTATAAATGAATCTCCCCATCGGTGCGTGCATTAACCGCAAAGTAAATTGCTTTATCAATCGCTGCCGGCAATACAAAACCATTATTATAATCGGTATGCTCGCCAATAAGATTTATGCGGCCGGGAGATCTTGAGATTACCGGCTCCTGTTCAAAGAGGGAAATAAATTTTTCCCGTATTGTGTTGATCATAATTGAATAAAATTATTTGCAAAAAAAGATAAGGAAAGCATTCGTCGGATTATTTGCCGGTATTAGGAATAAGAAATAAAAATACCTGTTCTATAAAGTTACTGTGTTTCGAAACCATTATGCCCTGTTGACCACTAATCCTAATGGCAAAACCGGCTTGCCATATATTTCATTGAGCAAAGCACCTACGCCGGTGTAGATCGCAGAACCTCCGCAAACAATGCCTTCATAACCGGTAAAAGTTTTTAAAGCAGCGTTGCCGGTCGCATCGCCGATAGCTAATAGAAAAAACAATAGGGTAAGGGTTGCGAACACAAATTGCAAGGCCCGGCTAATACGCAGTGTGCCAAAAAAAAGCAAGCCCGTAAAAATTCCCCACATAATAAGATAAGCCACCATCGCGTCTTCGGAGGCAGCATTACCCCACCCTAACTTCGGCATCACGATTAAGCCAACCAATGTAAGCCAGAAAAAACCATAAGAGATAAAGGCCGTCATTCCAAAAGTATTATTCTTCTTCGATTCCATAATTCCGGCAATAATCTGCGCTATGCCTCCATAAAAAATCCCCATGGCCAGGATCATTGAGTTCATTTCGAAAAACCCTGCGTTGTGCAGGTTGAGCAATACCGTCGTAAGCCCAAAGGCAAGCAGGCCGAGTGGTGCAGGATTTGCGCTGGTATCTTTAATGGTCATTACTGACTGATCCATAATTATTGGCTTTATTGAACATTTAAAATACTACTCTTAATTCAATTTTTTAAAAAAATTATTTTTCCATTTTAAGCCGGTGTTTCATTTTAAAACTGAAGTCCTAAGTTAGGCTGATTGCACGAACCTGGATATAATTCGTATAAAAATACGAATTGAGTAATTGTTCGTATAAAAACACGAACTTGTATTAAGTTCGGTTATAAATACGAATATGATTTTAGTTCGTATCTTTATACGAAAACATAACAAATTCGTATTTTTACACTCAATCGTATTTATGCAGGCAGTACTTACCGGAGACATTGTAAATTCAACAAAGCTTTCTTTAGCCAAAGGAAAGACACTGGTGAAAATATTGGAGCAGGTGCTTAAGCCATTTAGATATGAATTTTACCGGGGCGATAGTTTCCAGGTTCTTATGAAAGATGCCGGCAGTTCGTTACGTATTGCTTTACTTTGCCGCACTGCAGCGATAAGTATTGCTGAAATTGAGAAGGCCGATGTTAAGATCAGCATTGGACTGGGTGATGCAGGCGCACGGGTTACCACCCTGGGATCTGCAAAGGGCGAGGCTTTTGTACTATCAGGACGGGCTTTTGATGAGATGGAAAAAACAACATCCCGGCTGGTGATCACGTCTGCTGATGTAACGGCCAATATCAGCTTTCAAATAATTGCAGATTATATAAATTCAATTTACAGCAGAATGACCTCAAAACAGGCGAAAGTAATTTTTGAACTATTAAAAGGAAACCTGCAGCAAGACGTTGTGAAGCGATTAAAAAAGTCAAAAAGCACGATCAGCCAGCACGTAAGTTCCGGCAGGTGGCCCGAAATTGAAAAGATACTTAACCAGTACGAATTATTGGTTAAAACACTTCATTAAATCATCTATGTAAACAATCCGGTATTCAACCAAAAAACATGCTTATTGAATCAACCTGGTTATTAAAATTATTATTAGCGCACCTTTTAACAGACTTCGTATTACAGCCGGGAAGCTGGATAAAGGACCGGAATAATAAACATTTTATATCCGGCAAACTATACCTGCATGGTTTTGTAACCGCAACAGTTGCGTGGATATTGATTGGATGGAAATACTGGCTGGTTGCTCTTGTTATCTTAATTACACACACACTTATCGATGCCTGGAAATCGTATCAAAAACAAAACAGTATTTATTTTCTTGTTGACCAGTTGCTGCATATTCTGGTAATAGCAGCTTGCTGGTATTTTACATTTATACAATGGAGCTATGTTCAGGAGGGCTTCGGCAGGTTAAATAATAATTCACAATTTTGGCTGATAGCCACCGGGTGTGTTTTTCTCACAACGCCTGCCGGTATTTTAATAGGCCAGCTAACCAAAAACTGGAGAGACCAGATCCCGGGTTCTGAAAATCTTGCTAATGCCGGTAAATGGATTGGAATCATTGAACGAATTATCATTCTCATTTTTGTTATGCAAAATCAATATTCAGCCATCGGTTTATTGATTGCTGCAAAAGGCATAATCAGGTTCAACGAAAAAGACAGGCAGGAAATTAAAACAGAATATTTAGTGATCGGAACCTTGCTAAGCATAGGCCTGGCAATAGTTACAGGGCTATTAATAAAATGGTAATTATGAAGTATTATAAACTGATTGGTTTTACGGGCTGTGCATTATTAATTCTAAGCTGCTTTCTGCCGTGGACTTATTATGCGGATATACATAAAACTTTTAATGGCTTTTTTTCAGAAGCAAATAATTACGGAAAGCCCGGCAAGTTCTTTATTTTTTTTGCGGTACTGTCGGCATTTTTAATTTATTCAGATAAGGTATGGGCCAAAAGAACACATATATTTTTATCAGCGCTTGCTATTGGATATTTAATCAAAACATACATTCTTTTTACTTCCTGCTACAATGCGTATTGTCCGGAAAAAAGAGCGGGGCTTTATTTATTAATAGCCAGTTGCGTACTTCTTATGATTGTATCCGTATTCCCTGACGTGAAAATTTCTGTCAGACAAAACGAAGAAAGAAAAGATGATTTCTAAAAAGGATTATTCAAAAAGCTCGAGTTTATTTTTAGGTCGTTTATCATTTAGCCATATAAAATTTTTCAGAAATCGTTCTTCCTCAGGAATTTCACGCATTGGATACATTTTTCCCTTTATATCGTTTACAAAAAGAACTTTATTAAGGTTATCTTTTTTAAAGTACATATCAATTACATCGCCGGTTGCACGGTTCATTCCTATATAGGCGCTGTCATCATCCTGGGCATAATATATACTCTCCGACTGCGAGCCTTTCACCCGCATATAATCAATTTTTCCATCAACAAAATATCCGTTTATTGTTTTTCCCGCAATCTGGTTATAAAAGCCCTGTGTCGTTTTATTTACGATCATTCCTTTTTGAAAAGCATATAGCCTGTCAGCCTTTTTATTTTTTGTATAAAGAAAAATAGTGTCGCCGGTAATCTGTGTTGCGCCGTTCCATATAACCGGATCGTAGTATAAACGAAAAATAGAATCTCTGGCAGAAAAGAAAAGGCTATCAGAAATACTTTGAAGAGAATCATTAAAAATTTTCACATGATGAAAGGCAAGAAAATACCGGATAGCTGAATCCGGTTTATTTGTTGAATCTTTTATTAAATCACTTGCCCTGATGAGGCTATCCGCAATGGAAGGATTGGTATGTTTCGATGTGGAATCGATCCCTGTAGAATCACCGGGTAACCTCATTTTTTCATGGGAAATTATTTTAGTTGAATCGGTTACTGATGGAGTTTCCGGTTGAACAGTAACGGGACTTCTGCTGCTTCTTCGTCTCTGCCTTGCCGAATCAATAGCCCGCATAAGATTGCCCGTAGAATCACTAACGCCAAAGGATTTAGGGATAGAAGCGCTGTCCGGAATTTTATGCACGCCGGAACTATCTGTTTTTAAAACGGGCAACGAATCTTTTTTAGCAACCTCTTTCACCATGCTGTCTTTTTGCAAAACCATTTCACTATTACTTACAAATTTTGTAAAGCCCGAAAAAAGGGTGTCAGCGGCAATATAAGTACTGTCATTTTTTTGTATAATGATCATCACCGGTTTCCTCGTAGCGAGGAATGAATTATTTTTTTTATTGAGAAATATCTGGTTAGACGTAACAATAAAACCATTTGCAGAATCTTTTATAACTGCATTTCCTTCGAGCTGGGCATTCCCCGATTTATCATCCAAAGCCATATTATTCGCAATATAAATTCGATTGCTGCTATCCTTCACGGCGGTCCGGCTTGTAAAAAAAGCATTACCGGTCTTAAGATCATAAGTGCCTTGTGTGGTATTAATATCAACCTCTTTATTTTTAATATTAGTAGTGCCGGTAAAAGAAACCACTTCCGACTGCATGTTATAAATTAAAGAATCGGCTTTTATGCGATTCTTTGGTCCTACAACATCAACCTTATTTTTGAAATATACATCTTTCGTATCAGCATAATAAGTTCCTTCCCTGCTGGTAATGGTATTTTCCCGGTCAATAACTTTTCCTCCGTTATGATAGTTTCCTATTCCTGTGTTAAGATTATAATCGAGATCATTGGTAAATAATGTTCCTTTCTTATCAGTAAGCTTTACATTCCTTTTCAAATAAGCCGTTTTTTCCAAACCGATATACTTTAAATATTCGGCATAGGTTTGCACGCTATCCGCCTGGTTTATATGAACATGGCCAAAAGCCTCGATAATGTGAGTCACAGGATTTATTACGGCACTATCGCTGTTAAAAATAGTGGTACCCTGCTTAATTACGGCTCCTCCCGCAATCGTCTGCAAGGTGGTAAGCGAGTCAATTCGTATTGTGCGCATGCTTGGCCCACGGATGATTTCAAATTCCCGTGCCGTATCCGAACGGGGCGCCGGTATTACCTGCGAATAAGAATAAAACCCAGCCATAAAAAAAATCAGGAGACATAAAAATTTAATTCGGGTGTCCATCACGATTAGTTAACCACTTTAAGCGTATCGTCAATCAATGGCGCAGTGATGTAATTTCCTTTGTCCTTTTTGCCGAAAATAGAAATGTTTACATATCGTTTTGGATGAACCCGTATATCGTCGAGCAGTATATTTATTTTATTGGTGGTTGATTCAAGATTATCATACAATTTTTTATCATTGAGAAGCAAGCCAAGTGAACCATCTTTACTATTGATCTTTTCTGATCCTTTCTTAAAATTTTCTACAGCCGCATTTAATGTATCCAGTGTCTGTTTTAAATCAATTGCCGCAAATTTAGCAGAAGCCGTTTTTGCGTTTCCTATAATATCATTAAGCTTTTGGTTATTGGAATTAAGGTTAGCGGTAAACACATTTACATTTTCAAGCGTGTGAGCCAGTGCGCCGGTTTGATTATTCAACAATTGCTGCAGCGAAACGGCTGATAAAGCAAAGGAAGCTGTTGTTGCATTTAAATTTGCAACAACGTCTTTTATATTATTTTTAGTGGATGGGTCAAAAACGCCGGTAACAATATGTAAAACAGAATCCAAAGATTTTACTGCATTCCGCACTTCATATAACACCGGGTTTATCAGTTTCAGCGCTTCGTCAAATGCGCCGCCACTGAGAGAAGTAATAAGGGTGTCGCCTGGATTTAAGAATGTTTGCGCACTCCCTAATTGAATTTCAAGGACCGGATTGCCAAGAAGATTTGGATTGATAACAGCAAGCGAATTAACAGGAATGTTTACATCTTTAGTAAGGTTAACGGTAACTACTATCTCCTTCATATCTTTTCCTCCATCGAGGTTGGATATGTTGCCCACCTGGAGTCCGTTAATGATAACAGAATTAGATTTAGACAATCCCTGAACATTTTGAAATTTTGCATAAAGGTGTCTTTCCTTCTTAAAAAAACTTTTCCCTTTAAGATAATTAAAGCCAAATACGAGTAAGGCAACCCCTGCAATTGCCAGCAGCCCTATCTTCGTTTCGTTGTTGATTTTCATTTTTTATAATTGATGATAAGCAGTAAAAAAATAACAGGTTAACAAATTACGATCACGAAAATAATGAATCTTTGTTGGCATATAGATCGGGGAGTGAATATAAAATTATGAAGAGATAGTTTTAAGCGGCTTCCAAATTACGGCAGTTCATTAATTTTTGGTTGTAATTGGCTCAACGTTATTTGCGGCGGGAGTAGTAGACTCCACCTGGCTTTTATATTTTATAAGCGCCCGGGTAATCGATTCGGCAATTTCCTGTTGACCCTTTTCACTGTTGAGGTATCTCTCATCATCATAATTAGCAATAAAACCGGTTTCAATTAAAACAGCAGGCATAGAAGTGGCTTGCAGCACCCATATTCCTTTTTGACGCTGATGAACGCCCAGGTCTTCGCGGCCCATTGAGGCAATATCGTCCTGAATAACGGACGCAAGTTTGTAGCTTTTCTTAAAATAATTCTGGGTATAAAGAAGGGCTTTCGCTTTCCATTCAGGACTGTCATCATTTATATCGAGAGTACTGTCATTCTCATCAGTTGAAAACATGAGGTCACTCTTTTCCATTGCTTTTATCTTATCATTTGTTTTATGTGCGGCAAAGATCCAGGTACTGGTGCCTTTCCTGTCGGTAGGTATTTTAAAATATTGCCTTATAGGAACTTCGCGGGTATGCGATGTAATTATTTTTTTTCGTTTTTTTCCTTTGCCCACATATCTCACTGTGTTATAAGTTTCCGCCCTGTAACCCAGAATACGTGAACCCGTTCTAAGATTCACTGCATCCGCATGAATACACACAAAAAGATCACCGTGATTATCATTAGCGATCTGCGCTTTTTCTCTCGGGGATTGATAAATATCAGTTATTCTTGTAGGTATTATTTCCACGCCGGGCATTTGAGCCTTCAGGGTTTGAACCAGCTTTTTAGAAATAGCCAGCGTAATATCTTTCTCTTTGGAATTTAGCGAACCTTCATACTCTCCGCGTGCACCATCATCACTTCCACCATGACCGGCATCAACAATAATTGTTTTGATTTTTTTTCCCTGTGCATTCGCATTTATGCCAACCAGTATAAAAGCGCTTAGAAAAATAAAACCTATAAAATGGAGGAATAGAAATGAACGTAATTTGACATTAAGCATTTAGCTAAAAAATTTATTTGTGTCCGTAATTTTATGTTCTGTAATCTTCACAAAACCTTAATTGAATTCTATCTATTTTTGTTTGCTACTGCTATGAACATGATAAACAAAGTTAGCTTAAAAACTATATTCACATTGGCTTCATCAGCTATACTGTTTATACTAACGGTTCAAAGTAAGGATAAAGGTTCTTTAAACAAATCATTTCACAGATTTTTAACGAGCCACTCAGACACGATTCCATCCGGCAAAAAAAAATACATCGCAGAGAAAAAACAAATTTCATTTGGCGACACGCTGCCGGAGAAAAAGGTTGTACTGACTGACACGATACACCTGGGAAAAACAGATTCACTTACAGTAAATGATTCATCTTCTTTAACCAAAACAAAGGACACTTTATTGTATAAACTTTCAAAAAATGCGATCGGGGCGGTTTTAGATTATACTGCAGAAGATTCAATGATCCTTGATGTGCCTGGCAAAACTGTTACGCTTTATGGTAAAACGGCTACCACCAATTATAAAGACAATGAGCTCACCGCCCCCGTCATTTCATTTGACCAGGCATCGGGAGATATTATTGCTTCCATCAAACGGGACAGCACCGGAAAAGTAATTGCATTTCCAAATTATAAACAGGCCGACTTCACATCCAAGAGCGATTCCATCCGGTTTAATATGAAGAGCGGAAAAGGGCTTACCAAAAGTACCTACACACAACAAGGGGAAATGTATGTATATGGCGATGTAATAAAAAAAATAGACAACAATGTTTTTTATGCGTTAAGAGGAAGATTCACCACGTGTGATCTTGATACACCGCACTTTGCCTTTATTAGTAACAAAATAAAATTCATCAACAATAAAGTTGCCATCACCGGGCCGGTGCATCCTGAATTTGAAGGCGTTCCAATTCCGATCTATCTTCCTTTCGGAATTTATCCATTAAGCCAGGGACGCCATTCGGGTTTTCTTTCTCCAAACTTTACCTCAAGCCAGCAACTTGGTCTTGGCCTCGAAGGATTAGGATATTATAAAGTGATCAGCGATTACTGGGATTTTATTGTAAGAACTAATATCTATTCTTACGGAGGATGGACGCTTAATGTGAGCCCGCATTATACGAAGAGATACCGCTACACGGGAAGTCTTTCATTTGATATACAAAATTTTAAATCCAATTTCAAAGGAGATCCTGATTACTCGCGAAACCGAAGCTATCATATTGCATGGAGCCATTCCACTGACAGCAAAGCGAGGCCCGGAGTTACCTTCAGTGCAAATGTAAATGCCGGAAGCAGCAGCTATAATTCTTATGTGCCCGACCGCCCGATACAAAATTTTCAGAACCAGTTAACTTCATCTATCGCTTATTCAAAAACGTGGAAGGATAAGCCTTATAACTTAACGATAACCGCCAATCATAATCAGAATACGAACTTAAAGATCATTAACGTTAACCTTCCGGATGTTGGGTTTAATGTACAAACCATTTATCCTTTTCGAAAGAAAGACTTTGTTGGCACACCTAAATGGTACGAGAACCTGGGTATCGCTTATAACGGAAACGCAAAAAGTCTTTTTTCTTTCTATGATACGCTTGGACATATTTTCAGGCAAATAGCAGACACGTTGCAATTTGGAGCGCACCATTCAGTTCCCATCTCACTTTCGCTGCCGCAAATGGGCGTTTTTCAGGTAGCCCCCTCCGTTAGTTATGATGAAACGTGGTACCAAACGAAAGTTTTCAGGTCGTGGGACACTGCAAATAAGAAACTGGACACTGCCATACGTAAAGGATTTTACACCGCGAGGCAAATGTCGTTTGGTATAGGAATTTCTACAAGGATCTTTGGCATGATTACCGCAAAAAATAAAGATGCAAAGATCCAGGCCATACGCCATGAAATAAGACCCACGATCGGGGTTAGCTATAAACCCGATTTTAATAAAAACAACTTTTATTTTACACAGGTTGATACCACCGGAAGGAAAGCTCAATTTTCAGTTTTTGAGCAAAACGTTTTCAGTCCTTATTCTCCCGGAAGGTTCGGGGGCTTAACTTTCGCCCTTGATAATAATTTATCTATGAAGGTGCGTAATAAAAAAGATACGGGTGAAAATGCTTTGAAAAAAGTTTCTCTCATTGATGGCTTCAGCATTAATACCAGCTATAATTTTTTCCTGGATTCTTTTCAGCTAACCCCTATCGTTATATCGGCCAGAAGTAACTTATTTGATAAAATAAACATTACGGCCGGGGCTATACTTGATCCCTACCAGGTGAATGTGCAGGGGCAAAGAGTAAATAGTTTTCTTTGGCAAAGAAATGCATTTTCTTTAGGACGACTTGTAAGCGGCCAGGTATCTGTATCCAGTAACTTTCGCGGTGGAGAAAAGAAAACGGATAGTAAAACCTCAAGCCGGGAACGGGATAATTTAATACAAAACAATGGATACACCGGCGACGAATACAATAGTGAAATGGCCTATATCACTAATAATCCCGGTGAGTTCGCGGATTTCAATATCCCATGGTCGGTTAATTTTTCTTACTCACTAAGCTTTTCAAAAATATTTGTTGCCAATAAAGGTTTTCGAACGGACTATACTCAAAACACCACTTTTGGAGGAACTTTAAATCTGACAAAGAAATGGCAAATGGGAATAAATGGCTATTACAATATATCGCTCGGGCAGCTCAATACAATTTCAGTTTCCATTTCGCGGGATATGCATTGCTGGCAGATGGCAATTAACCTTTCTCCGG
>JALZAJ010000479.1 GCA_030948465.1 Bacteroidota bacterium | reverse complement strand
GTAACAGTTACCGGGCAAAAAACTGTTAACCTTACTTCGCCTGATGGGTCTCTCAAATTTACTTTTAGCCAATCAGCAAAATCCATAATGTATAAAATCGAATACAAAGGAAAAGAAGTGATTGATTATTCTACAATAAGCCTCTTGTTTGATGATGGTTTGTTTTATACAAATTTGCAGCAAGGTAAACCTGTTTATCGCGACACAACAGATAATTACGAACTGGTTGTAGGAAAAACAAAATCGGTGCATGCTCATTATAAAGAAGTAATTATCCCGCTGGAAGAAAAGAAGACACCTTTCAGGAAAATAAATTTCGTTGTAAGGGCTTTTAATGATGGTATCGCTTTCAGGTATGAATTTCTAAAGCAAAACCATTATAGCTCGTACGTATTACTTGACGAGAACACAACTTTTAAATTACATGGTGATCCTCTCGGCCATGCTTTATTTTTACCAAATTATACTACATCTCATGAAGGAAATTATACTTCGCTAAAGATTAGCGATATGACGGCAGATTCATTAATGGATATGCCGGCTACTTTTGAATTTCCAGGACCTATATATCTTAGTATCACTGAAGCTGCTTTGGTTGATTACGCCGGCATGTATCTTTCAAAACATGATAATGCATTAGTAAGTAAACTATCCCCTCTTCCTAATCGAAATGGGATTAAAGTAAAAGCGATATTGCCGCATCATAGCCCGTGGCGCGTACTTATGATCAGTGACCGCATCGGTGCATTAATTGAAAGCAATATGCTCACTTCGCTTAATGAACCGTGTAAAATAAAAGATGTAAGCTGGATAAAACCAGGCAAAACAACGTTTCCCTGGTGGAACGGCAATGTGGTTCCTGATACCATAAACGCTCCCGGAAATAATTTCGTGACCAACAAATATTATATTGATTTCTGTGCACTAAATCATATCGAATATCATTCCGTAGTTGAGTATGGTTTACACCAGTGGTATATGGACGATGGAGTTGGTTTTCAACCGGGCCCGCATTCGGATGTAACGACGCCGGTGCCGGGATTAGACATGAAAGAGATTTGCGACTATGCAAAAACAGAAGGTGTTGATGTAAGAGTTTGGGTTCACTTCTATGCATTATATCCCAGGCTTGATACGGCTTTCGCCATATTTGAAAAATGGGGACTTAAAGGAATGATGGTTGATTTTATGGATCGCGATGACCAGGAAATGGTAAACATGCAAGTAGAGATTTTACAAAAAGCCGCAGCGCATCATTTGCATATTCAATTTCATGGAGCTTATAAGCCAACAGGCTTGAGCAGAACCTGGCCAAATGAATTTACAAGGGAAGGCACAAGGAATTATGAGGTAGATAAATGGGATGAAAAAGGAATTAATCCTGATCATGATATTACGATGCCGTTCACGAGAGGGCTGGCAGGATCAACGGATTATCATCTCGGCGGCTTCAGGGCTGTGCCCCAGCATAAATTCAGGGCGCAATACACCCGGCCGTTGGTATTGGGCACAAGATGCCACATGCTGGGCATGTATGTCGTGTTGGAAAATTATTTGCAAATGGTATGTGATTACCCCGAAGCTTATGAAGGGCAACCAGGTTTTGAATTTATCGAAGAGATACCCACAACCTGGGACGAAACAAAAGTATTGGATGCTAAGGTGAATGAATATATTGTAATAGCGAGAAGAAAGAATAATGATTGGTATTTGGGAGCGATTAATAATCATCAGCCAAGAGACATAGATCTTCAGCTAAGCTTTTTAGAAAATGGAAAATATGATGCAGATCTCTACCTGGATGCGAATGACACGGACACAAACCCAAATCACATCGGGATTCAAAGACGAGAAGTTGGAAAAGCGGACAAACTAACGCTTAAACTTGCGGCAGGGGGAGGATTTGCCATACGATTACTAAAGAAATAATTTAGGCAGGCTGTAAAATCTATTAGTATGTCAGACGCCGGCTATAAAAGTTTATTGCAATTAGTTAATGTACTGTAATCGTCCCCGCAATACAGGAAACTATTAATTAACATTGGCAGGACATCCATATTTCCGGTGTCTCCCGCTTCCCGTTCCAAGCCCGCCAGAACCCAGTGTAAAGGACATGGTAAGGCCTTAAAATAATACCAGTCTTTATGTTTAGAACGACCGCGAATGGTACCTGCCGGCGGGTAAGGAGTTCCATTTTTTAATTCATTACCCGGGTAGGCCAGTTCGACCGCTTTTGCCCCCCTTGCGTTGAGCAATGAATTTTGATCCAAATAAAGCTTACTTATATCATCGAGATAATCAGTAAATAATTTTCTTAATCCAAGTTCAACTCCAACATTAATATTATCACTAAGCGACAACTTAATACCTCCTCCAAATGGTACAGCAAATTGTGTGAGGTTATAGTTTTTTACGCCGTCACTAAAACCTTCACCCTCTATACGTAACGGACGTAAATAAAATTTCTGACCGGATGTAGACGCTCTTCTTAATGCTGGTTTAATGTTTAGTATATTTTGGAAACAAAACAGGGCGCCGATGATCAATTGGTCTTACATATAGCGAATAAAGAAAAAAGGGTTCTGCTTATATATAGCAAAATCAAAACTATAAATTAAATCAACCCTCTCAGGTAAGCAATACGCATAGCCTGTGCCTTGCTGCTTACATGCAGTTTATAATAGATATTGGAAATGTGCTTTTTTACAGTGTTCGGGCTTACATATACCTGTGAGGCGATTTCTTTATAATCATACCCTTTGCAAGTGAGTTGAAGAATTTCTTTTTCCCTTTCACTAAGCAAAAAAAAATCTTCACCGGGTAAGTGATCTTTAATTCTTTTTTCGCCGGAATTATTTTGTATCATTTGCAAAATCTTATAGGCAATGCTCGGCGAAATAGGCCCGGCACCATTTTCCCATAAATTCAGCACCATGTCCGTAATAGTTGAGCTGCTTTCTTCTTTAAGCAGGTAGCCACATGCTCCTGACTTTATTGCTTTAAAAATTTTATCATCGTCATCAAATACGGTTAATACAATAAATTTTATTGCGGGGTACAACGCAGAAGCAGTAGCGATGGTAGCTACGCCATCCAGCACTGGCATTTCAAGATCCATAATGGCTATATCAGGCCTCTCATCATCTTTGATATCCCTCATCGCTTCTAAAAATTCTTCACCATTGGCACCCTTGAATGTTACCGAGAACATTTCATTCCCAAGTAGCTTTTCTTCCAGCACTCTCCTGTTACTTGCCTTATCATCTACAATTGCAACTTTTATCATGATGGCATTTTATCAAAATTGAATTTTTTAATTTATGAAATCAATAATCAATTTGGGTGATTTTCTATTGAAAGAATTCGCAAAGCTACAGCAGTGCCTTTATTATTATCGCTATCTATTGTTAAGCTTATTCCTGCAATAAGGGCTCTTTCTTTCATGTTATTCAACCCATAACCTCCCGTCGCGTGGGGTTGTGCATTCTTTGTAATTCCTTTCCCGTTATCTTTTACTTTAATTAGCCATCCATCTTTTTCAATACTGCTCAGCACATTAATATTTTTAGCCTGCGAATGTTTTACTGCATTGTTCAATGCTTCCTGCACTATTAAAACTATATGCAAAGATTTTTCAGAACTGTACGAAAATTTCTCAGGTAATTCTCCGTCAGCCGTTATTTTTATTTCCTTATAAAATATGCTTAATTGTTTGGAAAAACTTATGATACGAAACCAGATTTCGGAGGCATTGATAGTATGGCTCTTCATTACCCAAATAGTATCTCTTAAAGAATGCATCATATCCCTGGCTGTTATGTGAAGGTTGTTTATAAGATCTGGATCGGATGCAGCCACATTTTGTAACTGCTCTGTTCCATGCATTAAAACGTTTGCCTGGGCGCCCAGGTTATCATGTAAATCACGGCTGATGCGTTCTCTTTCCTGTTGCATTTCATTTTTAGCCTGCAGTAGTTTTATTTTTTGTTTATACTTATTACGATTATAAAAGTGAACAATGGATGCAATAACAATTATTGAAATCAAAATTGCAAGAATTGTAAACCACCATGTTTGCCACCATGGCGGCGATATTATTATGATTATATTTTTTTTAAAAAAAATATTTGTTGAAAGATTCGGGCTGCATATAATCTGCAATACGTATTGCCCTGGTGGCAAAATATAATTGATGTTATCCGGGTGATGCGTAACCTCCCATTGATTCTGAAATCCTTTGAGCCTGTATTTATAAATATATTCATCAGGGTTTAAAAGTCCCAATGCACAAATATCAATTTGTAAATGATTTTTCGAATAGTCGAGAACGATAGAGTCACCCTGGCGAAGTGAAGATGAAAAATTATAGGAAATATCATTTACTACCAATCTTGTAATAAATATGCCAGGCGTATCATTTGTTACAGAAAGGGCTCCCGGGTAAAAAGAAGTAATTCCATCTGCGCCGCCAAAATATAACTTTCCGTTTTGGGTTTGCAGGCAGGATGCCGTATTAAATTCCAGGTCCTGGAGATTTAATTCTTTTGAATAATTTTTTATAATTCCTTGTAAAGAAATATAGGATATACCATAGTTACTGCTTGCAAAAACAGCAGGGGTATTATTTAATGGCAGTAAAGCATAGACGCAATCGTTCAGCAGCCCCGTTTCTGTAGTAATTTCTTTTAAGAACTGGCCTTGCCGTGAATAGATGCAGAGCCCTTTATCTGTGCCAACCCATATATTATGCAAGGCATCTTCCACGATAGTTCTCACTAAATAATTTCCGGGTATATGATAAATACCTACATGCAAGTTTTTATCAATTTTATAAAGCATACCAGTTAAAGTGCCAACCCATAAGGTTTTATCTTTTGCAAACCAGAAACAATCTACCAGGTTTTGA
>JALZAJ010000468.1 GCA_030948465.1 Bacteroidota bacterium | reverse complement strand
GATGGTAAAACGATCGTTAGCGGGTCGGATGATGATACGGTGCGCTTGTGGAACCTTCATGGAAATATTATTAAAGAATTTAAAGATGCTTCGCCGGAAGGTTTTGCTATTAAATCGGTGGCTTTTTCTCCCAACGGAAAAGCAATTCTTACAGGATCAACTGATGGCACTACCCTTTTGATAGATATACAGGGTGATACGATCCTGCATCAGTTTACAGGTCCTGAAGTAGTTAATTCTGTTGCATTTTCACCGGATGGACAAATGGTTGTTACCGGCTCAGAAGATGGTGTTGCCCGATTATGGGATTTGAAAAAAAACATTATACAGGATATCAAAGGTCACACGGCGCCCATATCTTCTGTTGCCTTTTCTTCCGATGGGAAAAAAATTCTTACCGGCTCTATAGATAATACAGCCCGCCTGTGGGACCTTAGCGGGCATGTGTTGCAGGAATTCAAAGGATTTTCTTCCTGGATCAATGCAGTAGCTTATTCACCCGACGGAAAAACAATTCTTACAGGATCCATTGATAAGGTGGGCCGCCTTTGGCAGGTAGCTATGCCATTACATGAATTTCTTACCAGTGATAATATCGGGCAGCTATCGCCTGAACAGAAGAAGCAATATGGTATTAAATAAGGCTATAAAGCGGGCTGGAGACTGCGATAATCACCTCAAGTATAAGGAGATATCGTTGCAACAGTTGAGGTATATTAAAATGTAACGCCAATGGCTACCCGCCATTCCTTATTCCTCCTTTTCGCATTCGTACAGCAGATTTGCAATAAGCGCAGTCCATCCTGTTTGATGGCTGGCGCCTAATCCCATCAGGCTATCGCCATGAAAATATTCATGAAAAAGTATCAGCTCTTTATTTTCTTCTCTTTTATAAAACCAGTTATAGGGTCCAAAAACCAATCGCTCACCCTGCCCGTCTCTCTCAAATATGTGAAGCAGCCTGTGTGTTAATTCCATGGCAACTTCGGTAAGGGTGATAAAATTTCCTGAGCGACTGGGGAATTCAACTTTAAAGCTATCTTTATAAAAAGACCCGTAGGTTTTTATTGATTTAATAAAAAGAAAGTTAATCGGCATCCATACCGGCCCACGCCAGTTAGAGTTTCCCCCAAACATTCCTGAAGTGGAATCTGCGGGATCGTATTGGATGGAGTAAGTAGTACCGCGCTCTTTTATTGTGTAAGGATTTTGCTGATAGAATTTTGACAAGGCTCTTACGCCACCCGGCGATAAAAATTCCGATTCATCTAAAAGCTTATCCAGCAACTGTCTCAGTCTTTCCTTGTGCACCAGCGAAACTAAAATGCATTCATCATTATCTTTTTCCTGGCTGGGCAAATACTTATTATTTGCTTTGCGGTAGTTTCTAAACCAGGTTACTCTTTTCGTAAAATCGGGTAACGCTTTAAAAACATCATCTTCAATAATTGAAACCGCGAAAAGCGGTGTAAGGCCAACCACCGATCGTATCTTTAGGGGTAATGCATCGGATTTATTAATAGAAAGGACATCATAAAAAAACTTATCTTCTTCATTCCATAATCCGAGCTCATTAAGCGCCTCAGCAATGATCACGAAGTGCTCATAAAATTTAGTTCCCGCATCCTGAAACGTACTATCGTGCTTTGCGATTTCCAGGGCAATGTCCATCATATCGAGCGCATACATTCCCATCCAACTTGTGCCATCCGCCTGCTCAAGAAGCATGTTTCCGGGCAGCACCATGCTCCTGTTGAACAAACCAATATTATCAAGCCCTAAAAATCCTCCCTCAAAAATGCTGTTTCCGTCAGCGTCTTTGCGATTGATCCACCACGTGAAGTTGATGATGAGCTTTTGAAAAACCCTTTTCAAAAAGTGGATGTCATTTTTGCCATAAACTCTCAATTCGGTTTTATACACTTCATACGCCGCAAATGCATGTACCGGTGGATTCACGTCGCTGAAATTCCATTCATAAGCCGGCAATTGTCCCTGGGGATTCATAAACCATTCCCGCATAAGAACCAGCAATTGATGCTTTGCAAAAACCGGATCGATCGCTGCCAGGGAAATGCAGTGAAAAGCTGTATCCCATGCGGCATACCATGGATATTCCCATTTATCCGGCATTGACATTACATCCTGGTTTTTTAAATATTTCCAGAGATGATTACGGCCTTCTTCACGTTCTTCGCTTACGGGAGTTATCCCGTCACTTTCGCCAAGCCAGCGCTCTATATCATAATGGTAGTATTGTTTGTTCCAAAGCAAGCCGGCAAAGGCTTGTCGCTGAATATTCTTTTGATCCGGCGTGCAACGTTCAGGTGAAACCATGTCATAAAATTCATCGGCTTCCTTCTTCCTGAGTTGAAAAACTTCCTGGAAATCTTTTGGAAATGCTTTATCGGTTTTGTCCTTACACAGCCTCAGGCAGATAACTTTTGTTTCCCCGGCCTTCAGCTCGAAGTTATAAACCGCTGAAAATTTAGTGCCTCGTTTTTTAGACCTTAATTTTTCTTTGTTACTGCCGGTAATAACGGCTTCGTGAAAAGCATCCTTCACAAATTCAGCCGTGTTTTCCCGGTTAAATAATTTTTGAAAATTTGTTTCATTTTCTGTAAAAAATATATCATCCGCTTCAGGAAAATATAAATAATAATTTCCCAGGGACTGGTGCACGGCCTGTACAGCCTGGTTGTTTAAAAGATCAATTGAGGGTTTTTCCCCGTTAAAATATTGCCACTTATTGTAAAACCATAAGGTAGGTAATACGGTAAGCGGTGCACTTTCATCGGCTCGGTTTATAATTTCAATTTTTATATAAATGTCCTCACTGTCTTTTTTTGCATACTCTGCAAAAACGTCAAAATATTTATTATCACTAAAAATTCCTGTGTCCAGGATCTCATATTCGGGCTCATACTTATTGCGGCTATTATTCCTGGTTATAAGTTCCTCGTATGGATATTCCTGCTGCGGGTATTTATAGAGATACTTCATATAAAAATGCGTGGGAAGATTATCGAGGTAATAATATAATTCCTTCACATCTTCTCCATGATTCCCTTCACTATTAGTGAGGCCAAAAAGACGTTCCTTGAGTATAGGATCTTTGCCATTCCACAGAGCAATTGCAAAGCACAAATTTTGGAATATATCCGATATTCCGGCGAGCCCATCCTCACCCCACAAATAGGCCCGGCTTCGGGCGTGATCGTGAGGAAAATAATTCCACGCATCCCCGTTTTTACTATAATCTTCCCGCACGGTGCCCCATTGTCTTTCACTCAGGTAAGGTCCCCATAGCTCGAGCGGCACATCTTTCTTTGCATTTTTTTTCAGCCTTTTTTCTTCTGCTGTATTCATTTTATCGGGTCTTGATGTTTCGTTGGTAAAATAAGAGCTTTTGCTTATTTAAAAATAAAAACGTACAGGGTTAACCGTTAGTTGAAAAGCCGGGATAAAGTAGCATGCCCCCATCAACAAATATGGTGGTTCCGTTTATATAGTCAGCTTCATCACTGGCGAGCCACACGGCCACCTTTCCAATGTCTTCGGGCACGCCTATACGCCCATAAGGGATAAGCGTAAGCAATTTATTCAATGCTTCCGGCGTGTCCCACGCCGGCTTATTGATAGGGGTTTGAATAGCGCCAGGGCCAATACTGTTTACGCGTATTTTCTTTGGCGCCAGTTCCTGGGCCATACTTTTCATCAGCATATTTATTCCTCCTTTACTGGAAGCATAATTCACATGACCGGCCCATGGAATTACTTCATGCACGCTGCTCATGGAAATAATTTTTCCGGCAGCACGGCTCCGTTCCGGAACGATTCCTCTTTTCAGAAATTCTTTTACTGCTTCCCTGGCACAAAGAAACTGACCCGTTAGGTTTACATTAATTACAAGCTGCCAATCTGCAAGCGACATATTTTCAAAAGGGGAGTCTTTTTGCAATCCCGCATTATTTATTAAAATATCAATGGTGCCAAATTTTGCAATCATTTGCTGAAACATAGCAATTACTTCCTGCTCGTTACTCACATCGGCTTTAATAGCTATTGCATTGCCGCCGCTGCCTGCTATTTCTTGTATTACTTCATCCGCCGCTTCGGGATGTGTAACGTAGTTCACAACTACATTGGCTCCATCGTTTGCCAGGGCGATAGCTACAGCACGGCCTATACCGCTGTTAGCGCCTGTTACAAGAGCGCTTTGTCCTTTTAATTTTTGATCTGTATTCACTTTATTTTTTTTTAAGAATTATTAAAATGATGCAGGGAATATTATGCCAACTTATCAGAATGAATATTAATTCCGCTTTTGAGAAAAGTATGTTTAGAAAAATGATAA
>JALZAJ010000458.1 GCA_030948465.1 Bacteroidota bacterium | reverse complement strand
TTAAATGCATCCTTATCAGTGGCAGCCTTTGACGACACGGAACTTGGAGGTGTAACTTCTATTGCTTCTTCCGGTTTAAATTTTGTTGTTAATATAAAAAATGATAACAACAGGAACGCTACATCGCACATCGCAGTCATATCAACATTCGTGCTTCCGCGTTTTATTTTGGCTCTTCCCATTTTCTAAATTTTAATAATTAGATTCATCGGTTATAAAATTCCACAAAAAAATCACTTATAAAGAGACGCAAAGCTTTGTGTAAGAGTAAAGCCTGATTCATCAATTCCATAAGTGATCCCGTCAATTTTGGTTGTGAAAATATTGTACGAAATAATGGCAAAAGCCGATGTACCGATGCCTAAAGCCGTATTATACAAAGCTTCAGCGATACCTTTTGACAATTCTCTCGCTGCGGCGCCTCCTCCGGATTCACCGAGATTACTAAAGGCACGAATCATACCTACCACAGTTCCCAGCAATCCAATTAATGTAGCCACCGATGCAATGGTTGAAAGAAAGACCAGGTTCTTTTCAAGCATCGGTAACTCAAGAGCGGTTGCTTCTTCCACTTCCTTTTGTATCGCAAGCACCTTTTGTTCCGTATCAAGCTCATTGTCTGTAATCATAGCTTTGTATTTACGAAGGCCGGCTTTCATCACGTTACCTACAGATCCTCTTTGCCTGTCGCATTCGGCAATAGCGGCATCTACTTTTTTGTCAGCAAGATAGAATTGCACCTTCCTTATGAAATCAGCATTAGACCCTTTTCCTCCGGCACGAGCCACTGTCAACCATCTTTCGATTACAAAAGTAAATACGATCAAAAAGCACCCGATAAGTACCGGAACTATAATTCCACCCTCGTACATTCTTGCCAGGTCACCTTTTGGACCCACATGTTTCGGCCAAAAGCCGCCAGCTTTATCAGGAGCCGTAAAGTTGCTATCAGCTCCAATAACATAACGCCAGATTACGTAACCGGCAATTATACACAGAATAGGAGCGAGCAAAGAAACAATATTATTAGATTTTTTTGCCTGAACCGAAGTGGTTGCTTTAACTGTAGAACTTGCAGTTGTATTTGATTCTGCCATAACGATTGGTTTTTTTAATGTTTAAGATGAAGATGAATTTGATTAAAATATTTTATAGCACAAGTGTAACGAAAAAAAACCTTAAAAACCTAATCAGGTGAAAAAATTTTTAAGCCGATACACAAGTTAGCAAATTAATCGAATGTTAATAAATGTGAATATAATTTTTTAATTATAAATGAAGGCCTTCAATTTTTGAGCCATTTAATCCGTAACATTAATGCCATGCAAACGTGAGGAAAAGATAATGTAAGTTTTGCAAAATGAAAATTTATTTTGAAAATAATTTTCAAAAAAGATAACCTGGAAAATGATGGGTTAAACGTGCTGATTATTTAGAAATGCACTCATAAGATATTTTTTTTATTCATAACGAAGTGCCACTATGGGATCAAGACGCGCTGCTTTTACGGCTGGATAAAGCCCGGCAAAAAGGCCTACCGCCGAGCAAACAACTATACCAATTATAACCCAGCCCCACGGAACAACAAACCCTGTATTAAGAAACATGCCTACAATATTTCCTACCAGTACTCCCAGGATTATTCCGAAGATTGCTCCGATCAGGCTGATAAGTACTGATTCAAAAAGAAATTGGGTACGGATGCTTTTACGCGTTCCCCCTATTGCTTTAATCAAACCAATTTCTCTTGTCCTCTCATTTACTGCCACAAGCATAATATTCATAAGACCAATAGCTGCGCCGATTAACGTAATCAGGCCAATGAACGCCGCGGCGGTAGTTATGGCGCCAAGGCTGCTCTTAAACACTTCAGCGATGCTATCGCTTTTATCGATGTAAAAGTTATTTTCTTCATCAACAGCCAACTTGCGTATAGGCCGGAAGGTTCCTTTGGCTTCGCCAATCGCCGCTTCCATATCGTTCATATTATTTACGGTAATACCTATATCAAAGGTAGTACCGTCAGTAGGAAACAGGCGGCGAATATTATTGTAGGTTGTGATCACCACGTTATCGGCATTTAATAAAGCGCTTGATCCTTTGTCTTTCAACACCCCAATAACCCTGTAATTAATATCGGCAACTTTTATAATCTTGTCTAAAGCTCTTGAAATATTATCTCCATAAAGCTTTTTGGCAACACTGTTTCCCAGAATACAAATGCTCCTGCCGCTTTGAACATCAATGGCGTTGAAATTTCTTCCGTCGGCCAATGTATAGCCGCTTTGAGAAAGATAATTCTCATCGCCACCCAGCATTGAAATATTAGGGTTTGTCTTAATCAGATCGTTATTTACCACCACATTGTTAGGGCCACGTAAGGATATACTAACCTTCGCCGGAAAACCGTATAACTCTTTGAAAAGTTTAGCTTCCTGGTAAGTAAAAATTTTTCCCGTATTGGACTTCTTTTGTTTTAGTGAACTGATGTTTGTTTTCTTAACATCATTTCTTCTTCCTAAATGTATTGACCTGTCCCGGTATCGAATAGCAAACCCATTGGCGCCCATAGTAGAAAAATTTTCGGACAGGCTCTGATTCATTGAAGCGATGGCCGTTACGATACCAATTAAAGCCATGATACCAAATGCTATTATTGCAACAGTAATGCCTGTACGAAGTTTGTTACTTTTTACGGTGCGAAAAGCGAGTGAGAGAGAGTCAGATATTAGCATAGCCTGCCGCTGTAAAGGTTGAACAGATATTTTATGAGAACGGTAAAGATACTGTATCGAAGTAATTTATAAAATACCCGCCGGTACTTAATAATATATCCAGTCAATAAGCAGTCCAGGAAGTATACCCAGAATAATTATAATTGCTGAGGCGGCAATAAGTAAAAATTTAAACCCTGAGGTAACACTTATTTGATTATTTATGTCCGGTGAAGGATCTTTAAAATACATGGCCTGAATTATTCTAAAATAATAATAAGCGCTTATAGCAGCACAAATAACCGCGAGAATTACCAGCCATAACTGATGCCCATTTTTTAGTGCTGCAAGCAACATATAAAATTTTGCAGTAAACCCGCCTGTGAGTGGAATGCCGGTCAGCGATAAAAGAAAGATAGTCGCGGTGAATGCAAGAACAGGCTGTTGCCTACCAAGACCGTTAAAACCTTCAATACTATAGTCATTCATTTTAATAAGTACAGCAAAAAGGCCGATGGTAGCAACGCTATAGGCAGCAGCGTATAATAATAATCCATCTTTTGCCGTGTCGTTAAGGGCAAAGAGTGCGAACATCATAAAGCCTGCCTGCGCAATGCTGGAATAGGCAAGCATTCGTTTTACACTCTGCTGAAATACAGCCGTAAGATTGCCTATGAGCAATGTAGCTGCTGTAATAATTACAATAAGCATTTGCCATTGCTGGTGCATAGTACCAAACGAGTATTGGAAAAGACGTATAAATGCTATAAAGC
>JALZAJ010000434.1 GCA_030948465.1 Bacteroidota bacterium | reverse complement strand
AATAGTTGCTATAATAGCTTGCGGCATTGGAGAAGCTCTGGCTCGTAAAATTTAAGCAAAACCAATTACACGACTACTTTTGTTGCTAATGCGATATTTATTTCTAATAAAAAAGGAAACATTTCATTTGATAGAAGCTGTAAATATTTATGGCAAAAAATGTACTTTATTTATTAGAAAAGGCAAAGCCGCTCTTAATTTTCTAAGTAGTAATCCCTTATTTTTGCGTCCAATCTTAATAAAAAGATAACTTGAATGATAGATGTTTTTGAAAAACTTATGAAAGATGGTGGCCCGTTGGGCAAACATGTGGAACGGGCACATGGTTATTTTGCGTTTCCAAAACTCGAAGGTGAATTAGGAAGCAGAATGTTTTTCCGGGGCAAACAAAAAATTGTTTGGAGCCTCAATAATTATCTTGGCTTAGTTAATCATCCTGAAACGAGAAAAGCTGATGCGGAAGCTGCGGCCAAATGGGGTATGGGAAACCCAATGGGAGCCCGAATGATGAGCGGCGAAACGTCTATGCACGAAGAACTCGAAAAAATTATCGCAACTTTCGTAAGCCGGGAAGACGCCATGCTGCTGAATTTTGGCTATCAGGGCGTTATGAGCTGTATTGATGCATTAGTGAACCGCCGGGATGTAATTGTTTATGATGGTGAAGCCCACGCCTGCCTGGTAGATGGTGTAAGGTTGCACATGGGCTTTAGCTACAAATACAAGCATAATGATATTGAAGATTGCGAAAAGCAACTTCAGCGGGCTGTAAAAATGGCTGAAAAAAATGGAGGCGGAATTTTATTGATCACTGAAGGTGTTTTTGGAATGAGTGGTAATCAGGGCAAGATCAAGGAAATCGTCGCTTTAAAGAAAAAATATAATTTCAGAATACTTATTGACGATGCACACGGGTTTGGTTCAATGGGCCCGACTGGTGCCGGTGCGGATGAACAGCAAGGCTGTCAAAAAGATGTAGATCTTTACTTCAGCACCTTCGTAAAAAGCATGGGAAGTATAGGCGCTTTTATAAGCGGCACTAAAGAAATTATGACCTACCTGCGCTACAATGTACGGTCACAGATATTTGCCAAAAGCCTTCCACTAATAATCGTGGAAGGGATGCTAAAGCGAATGGATATGCTTAAGACAATGCCAGAGCTGCGGCAAAAATTGTGGGAAAATGTAAATGCCTTGCAAAAAGGATTAACCACTAAAGGCTTTGATATCGGCACAACTAATAGCCCTGTTACACCAGTATTTATGAAGGGAGGGCTCCCGGAAGCGACAGGAATGGTAATGGACATCAGAGAAAACTACAATATTTTTTGCTCCGTAGTTGTTTTTCCTGTTATTCCAAAAGGACAAATAATTTTCAGGCTTATTCCTACAGCGGTGCATACCAGCGAGGATATTGAATTAACTCTTAAGGCTTTCGAAGAAACTAAAAAGAAATTGGACGCCGGTGTGTACCAGGCTGAAAATATTCCTGATATGGCGGATACTGGCTTTGGTCAAAAGGGGGATATGTAAAAAAAACCGGGCAACTGAAGAGAAGCCCGGGATAATCAAAAAATCTTAACCATTTAATCTTAAGACAAGAATCTAAGAATATAGTCGCTTCCCATTTCTAATAAGTTGCCTGACGGCCTATTCATTTACTATACTTTAACAAATCTTCCCTAATGACTCTTTTTGTAAAACTGAGAGAATTTATTCGTTCGCTTTAAACAGAAACTATTCTCAGAATAAAGAATGTCAAATAAAAAAGGGGCCGGATAAAAATCCACCCCTGTTATAATCCAATATCCTATGAAAAACCGAGTTTGAAATTGCTTTTGCAATTCCTTTTTATTTTAAATGGCTGTCGCCAGATTTTACTTTATTAAAGTGTTGTTAGACTATAGTAAGTCGCAACGGTTTAATCACAAGTTGCATTTTTAGAAAAAAATTAAAAAAGGGGCCGGATAAAAATCCACCCCTGTTATAATCCAATATCCTATGAAAAACCGAGTTTGAAATTGCTTTTGCAATTCCTTTTTATTTTATGTGGCTTTACCACGTTGATTTAAATGTTGACTTATACAAAACAAAGCTTTGAGTTTTATAAGCGCCCTCTCCAAAATATTTAAGGATCGGCTCAATTTCCTTTGGCTCTAAAAATCCAGGTATTGATATGGGTTCTGAATGTGTATCAGGTATAATTATCGTTGCCGGAAACCCAAGTTGACCCGAAGTTGCGTACAAGGCAAAATCATTAATCTTATAATTTGTATTATAGTTGTATTCCTTTTTTTTCCAGTAAACGATTTCTTTTGATTCAGCATTTAGTTTTACCGGATAAAAATGACTGGATATGTATTCAATAACTTTTGGATTAGAATATGTTTTTTTATCCATTACTTTACACCAGTAGCACCAACTAGTAAACAAGTCAATCAATACAGGTTTTGACTCTGTTTCTAATTGAGCAGAAAGCTCATTCATATCCATCCAATCCAGTTTTTCACGATGAGTTGGATTAACTTTGAATGAACACAGAATAACCAGGCTAACCACTAATACGATTTTCATTTTTTGAGCCATAATTTATATAAACGTACGGGAAAGGTTTTTATTGGGTTTTGATCTGAAAAAAAAAATAAACATCTATAATAAGTTGTAATTATTTCAACAATGCATAAAATTATTGTAGCAATAACCGGCGCAAGTGGCTCTATTTATCCTTCTTTATTATTGAATAAACTTTTTTTAATTAAGGACCAATGGAGTCATCTTGGAATAGTGCTCACAGATAATGCCAGACTTGTATGGCAAACCGAATTGGGGAATGATGATTATAATAAGTTTGATGCCCAATATTTTACGAAGAATGACTTTATGGCTCCTTTCGCTTCAGGTTCAGGCGATTACAATATAATGATCATTGTTCCGTGCAGTATGGGTACATTAGGTCGTATCGCATCAGGAACATCAGGTGATTTAATAACAAGAGCTGCAGACGTAATATTAAAAGAA
>JALZAJ010000412.1 GCA_030948465.1 Bacteroidota bacterium | reverse complement strand
ATTTTGTTAATAAATATCAAAAACTGTTCTAAATAGAAATCGAAAGTTGGGAACACATTAATATGATCCCAGGCAATACCTGTGATGACGGCTATATGTGGAAAGAGGAAATGAAATTTTGGACGCTTCTCAACAGCGCTTGCGGGATATTCATCGGCTTCACATATAATAAGGTCTGCATCGGTAATACGCACGCCAAGATCAAATCCTTCAAGCCTTGCTCCAACGAGATAATCAAATTCAGCTTTGGCATAATTAAGCACATGCATTACCATTGCCGTAGTAGTTGTTTTACCATGACTACCTCCTATGGCTACCCGCTTTTTATTTTTACTTTCCTGGTATATGTATTCAGGAAATGAATAAATTTTTAGCCCCATATTTTTGGCTTTTTGCAACTCGGGATTATCTTCTTTCGCGTGCATCCCCAGAATGACGGCATCGATTGAACTGGTGATTTTTTCAGGGAACCAACCTTCCCTCTGAGGAAATATTCCGGCATTTCTGAGATTGGTTGCGGCAGGTTCAAATATCTGATCATCACTGCCTGTAATGTTATAACCTTTACAATTAAGAGCAATCGCAAGCTGATGCATTACGCTGCCGCCAATGGCGATAAAGTGGATATTCATAAACTTTGTGGTTCAGTACTCTATATATTTTAACAATAGATTGAAATATAATTCGTTTTTGCTTAGTAACCTTAAAATGGATGTTTTACATTTGCAAAAAGGTTTTAAAATAAATTTTAAACCTAATAAACCATGAAAAAACTATTAGTAATTTTTGCCTTAACTTCTTCAATTATTTTAAGTTTTGCATCTTGTACAAGTTCCCGAAGGGGAAGAACCGGATGCCCCATGACCGAACGGATCATTCATTAATAAAAAACTTATTTCTTTACGCTAATTTATTGCTAACACACTTATGAACTGGATTCCTTTACAAACCGAAGAACAGGTAGCTGAAATAAAATCTAAGTCTGAATCTAAACCCCAGGTAATTTTTAAACACAGTACCCGTTGCTCGATAAGCAGCATGGCAAAGAACAGGCTTGATAAAAATATTCAACCCGAAGGAATAGATTTTTACTTTCTGGATATAATCAATAACAGAAATCTATCTAACAAAATTGCACAGGAATTTGAAGTGCAACATCAATCTCCCCAGGTATTAGTTATTAACGAAGGCGAATGTGTTTATAATGAAAGTCATTCAGGAATACACATGGAAGAAATTAAATCTGCTACCGGACAGTTATAGAACCCTTCTTTGACAGGAACAAGTAGTGTTAAGTTAAGATTGTTATAACGCTACAGATATCCCACTAAGGAAATTACTTTGTGGCCTCTATGACTCGGCGGGATATGCGTCAACACATAGTTAACATGACAATAGTTATAAATTTCCCAACATTTAACAGGCAATACAAATGGCTACCGGTATTTGATCCCGGTATTTTCAGTTTTATATTTCACATAAGAAAAAAAGCAAGCTAATAACCAGGATGCAGAAAGATATGAGCTAAATTTCGCCTTTAGGGATTAATCTCATTCCGGTACACACTTACGCGGGCTCACGTTCCACTAAACTATCTTCTCTAATAAACTCTCTTCTCTAAAAAGACAATCAGAAGCACAAACAGATCGGATCTATGTTCTCCCTTCCGGGGATAGGGGGCTTTTTTTCCTACCTTTGGAACAAATATATTTTATGGAAACACCAACGTTATCTTCTTCAAAAATTGCGCAGCAGCAAAAAGATTTTTTGCCTTTGTATGGAACTGACTTTGTGGAATTTTATGTAGGCAACGCCAGACAGGCTGCCCATTATTATAAGACTGCTTTCGGCTTTCAATCCCTTGCCTATGCCGGCCCCGAAACCGGTGTGAAGGACAAGGCCAGTTATGTGCTGCGGCAGCATAAACTCACCTTCATGCTAACGACTCCTTTGAAACACAACAATGAAATTGCAGATCATATTTACAAACACGGTGACGGTGTAAAAATGCTTGCGCTGAAAGTGGATGATGCCACATCGGCGTGGGAAGAAACGACCAAACGCGGCGCCAAAAGCTATATGGAGCCTTTATCCCTGAAGGATGATGATGGGGAATTGGTTATGAGTGGCATTCATACATACGGAGAAACTGTTCATTTGTTTATTGAAAGAAAAAATTATTCAGGTGTTTTTATGCCTGGTTTTCGTAAATGGGAAAGCAATTACAATCCAGCAAGTACAGGCTTGTTATATGTAGATCATTGTGTGGGGAATGTAGGGTGGAACCAAATGAATAAGTGGGTACACTTTTATGAAGAGGTAATGGGTTTTAAAAATATTCTCAGTTTTGATGATAAAGATATTTCAACAGAATATTCGGCTTTGATGAGTAAGGTGATGAGTAACGGAAACGGCTATGTGAAGTTTCCCATAAATGAACCTGCCGAAGGAAAGAGAAAAAGCCAGGTGGAGGAATATCTTGAATTTTACGATGGCGAAGGCTGCCAGCATATTGCCATCGCTACTAATAATATTATTGACACAGTAACCCAACTTCAAAACCGGGGTGTTGAATTTTTAAAAATTCCATCCAGCTATTACGATTCGATACTTGACAGGGTC
The DNA here is from genome assembly GCA_030948465.1 of Bacteroidota bacterium. GTDB lineage: Bacteria > Bacteroidota > Bacteroidia > Chitinophagales > Chitinophagaceae > Ginsengibacter. Next base: position 5,767 of record JALZAJ010000412.1, on the reverse strand, counting down.
GGGCAGATAGATGAAGACCTGGAACCGCTCCGTAAACTCGGTATTTTAATTGATAAAGATGAAGAAGGATACCTGTTACAAATATTCAGTAAGCCGGTAGAAGACAGACCCACCCTGTTCTTCGAGATCATTCAGCGAAAGGGAGCTCAAAGTTTTGGCAAAGGAAATTTTAAGGCACTCTTCGAAGCTATTGAAAGAGAACAGGAAGAAAGAGGAAATCTTTGAGGATTAACTCTTAATTAATATGCACGTCTGCTGTTATATCAATACTTGCGCTGCAAGTAACGTTTACATCAATACAAAAAGTGATCATTGTGTAGCGTAATCTCCGTTCATTAGCGCAAAGCATCCCCCGATGTCATTTAATTATTATTTAATATTGTAAACATACATCTTCAACAAAGCCTTAGGAGGGAAGAAATAGTAAATGGCTGGAAATAAAAGTTTATGCCGCGTACTATCAACAAAAACAAATGGGAATCATTATCTGAGGCTAACATCACAAGAACAATGGCGATGCTTTGTATTTTTAAATACCTGAAAAGATAAGCCCTGACTTATATTATTATCAATTCAATTCGTGTAAATCAAGCTGCATCATTCGTGTACCTCAATCCTTATACTCCATCTCTAAATTATACATCACAAAACTCCAAATATCGGCCGCCTCCTCAATTTGCTTACCGGTAGGCTTTCCCGCTCCATGACCCGCCTTTGTTTCAATGCGGATAAGCGTGGGATTTGTTCCATCATTATCTGCCTGCAATGTTGCGGCGAATTTAAAACTGTGTGCAGGCACAACCCTGTCATCATGATCTGCAGTGGTTACTAATGTGGCTGGATATTTTACTCCAGGCTTCAAATTATGTAATGGAGAATATTTATACAAATTTTCAAAGTCTTCTTTCTTATCACTTCGCCCATATTCCGTTGCCCATGCCCAGCCTATGGTAAACTTGTGATAGCGCAACATGTCCATCACGCCTACCTGCGGAATGGCCACTTTAAAAAGCTCCGGCCGCTGCGTCATTGCGGCACCTACCAAAAGCCCGCCATTGCTGCCTCCGCGTATTGCGAGCTTATTTGAATTGGTATATTTTTTATCAATCAAAAATTCCGAAGCACCAATGAAATCATCAAATACATTTTGCTTCTTTTCAAGCATACCGGCCTTATGCCACGATTCGCCGTACTCACTGCCGCCTCTTAAATTTACTATTACAGAAACCCCGCCCTGCTCCAAAAAAAATGCATCTGAAATAGAAAAATAGGGAGTGAGCGGAATATTAAATCCTCCATAACCATATAATAATACCGGGTTATTTCCATTGAGCATCAGGCCCTTTTTAAACGTGATAAATAAAGGCACCTTTGTACCATCTTTACTCGTAAAAAAGGATTGCACCGTTTGATAATTATCTGCGTTTATTTTTACCTCACTTTTCCTAAAAAGATTGGTTTGACCCGTACTGATATTATACCTGAAAATTGCCGGTGGGTAGTCAAAGGAAGTATACGTATAAAATATTTCGGTATCATCGGCATTGCCTCCAAAACCTCCGGCAGAGCCAATCCCCGGTAATGAGATCTCTCTTTCCAAATTGCCGCTGTAATTAGTTTGATAAATTCTGCTTGATGCGTCCTGGAGGTAAGAAAGAAATAACTTGTGACCTGCGGTGCCCACTGATTCAAGCAATTCCTTTCTTTCAGGAATAATGGTCTTCCAATTTTCTTTTGCCGGGTTTTTTGGATCAATAAGCACCACTTTATAATTGGTAGCATCCGCATTGGTGCGAATTAATAATTTATCACCGTCATTATCTATAAAATTTGCTTCGGTGTCAAAGCCCTTTATTAATAAAGTAAAATTGTTATTTGGTGAAGGATTTTTCATATCCTTTACCCATAGCTCTGACCCGCTGGTGCCCTCGCTTGTGCCCAATATCAAAAAATGTTCGTCTTCACTTAGCCCCGCTCCCACTGTTCTTAACGGGTGATCTTTGTCCTCATAAATTAACACATCATCTTTCTGCAAAGTTCCCAGTTTATGATAATACACTTTATGATTTTGATTTTGATTGGTGAGCAAATTTTTCTCATCAGGAGTTGGATAGCGGCTGTAATAAAACCCGTCATCGCCTTTCCATGATAGCCCGCTGAATTTGATATAATCTATATGGTCGTCCAATAGCCGCATGTCACCGGCATTTATAATATGAGCCTCCTGCCAGTCGCTGCCGGCCTGCGCTACGAGGTAGGCCGCATATTTCTTATTTTTACTGAACGACGGATTTCCAATGGCAGCAGTTCCATCTTTGCTTAATTTATTAGGATCGATAAAAACTTCCGGTGTGCCTTCCAAACCTTTTTGCCTGTACAATACACTTTGATTTTGCAGGCCATCATTTTTATAAAAATAATACCAGGCACCTTCCTTAAAAGGCGAACTGTATTTAGCATAGTTCCACATCTTCTCCAGCTTCGATTTCACCTGATCTCTAAATGGAATTTTCGCCAAATAATCCTGCGTAATTTTATTTTCCGCTTCCACCCATTCTTTTGTTTCTTTACTGTTATCATCTTCAAGCCAGCGGTATGGGTCCGGAACAATGGTTCCAAAGTAATTATCTTCCTGGTTTACTGTTTTAGCTGCAGGATATTTTATTTGTGCGGGTAACTGAAATATTGATATCATGACGATAAAAAAATAGAAAAGAATTTTTTTCATATTTTTAATTTATTTGAAATGAAGATAGATATTTTGCGCAAATTCAGTTTTAGAATAACTGATGTAAATGTGTATTTTTGACACCTTTTATGAAATAGAACCAAAACCAAACAGGAAATTAATTTTTGATGTCAGATAAAAAAGTTACCAAAATTGGAGTTCTTACTTCTGGTGGCGATGCTCCCGGCATGAACGCGGCGATAAGAGCTGTTGTGCGTACAGGAATTTATAATGGAATTGAAGTGTATGGAATTCTTCGCGGGTATTCAGGCATGATAGATGGTGACATTAGCAAGATGGAGAGTAAAAGCGTAGCTAATATTATTCAACGCGGCGGAACTATTTTAAAGACGGCAAGGTGCAAGGAATTTTTCACCTACGAAGGCAGAGAAAAAGCGTATCATAATTTAAAAGACCTCGGCATAAACGGACTGGTAATAATTGGCGGCGACGGTTCTTTCCGGGGCGCCCAGATTTTCAGTAACGAATTTGATATACCCTGCATAGGACTTCCCGGCACGATAGATAAAGACATTTCAGGCACCGATTTTACCATCGGTTTTGATACCGCCGTTAATACCGCTGTTGAAGCCATCGACAAAGTAAGAGATACTGCCGATGCCCACGATCGCCTTTTTATAATTGAAGTAATGGGGAGAGATTCAGGATACATAGCCTTGCATAGCGGTATTGCAACAGGCGCCGAAAATATTCTTATCCCTGAAAGAAGAACTGACATTGAAGGCGTAATAAACACGCTTGCAGAAAAGCATGGAAGAAAGAAACTGGTTAATATTATTGTTGTTGCAGAAGGAGATGAATTTGGCGCAAATGAATTGCAAAAAATAATAACCGAAAGAATGCCTGAGCAGGAAGTAAGAGTTTGTATTCTGGGTCACATACAACGAGGCGGTGCGCCCACTTGTTTTGACAGGCTTATCGCAAGCCGCATGGGTTATTCCGCAGTCGAATGCCTTATGGAAGGGAGATTCAATGTTTTCGTGGGTATAGTAAATAACCGTATGCATTTTATTCCCCTGAATGAAGCAGTAAAAAAGAAACAAAGAATCGGAGAAGATTGGATGAGGATCGTAAGAATACTTTCCAGTTAAATATCGAAAAAATCAATTAACCAATCACCGCATTTAGCACGTTAGCATAATAGCAAATTACAAAAATGTCAAAAAATATTAAAAAATACATACACGCTGATATGGATAAAAAAGCAGCGCTTGAACATTCAACAAAGCGTACAAAGATCGTAGCAACCGTTGGCCCCGCGTGCGAAACCTTCGAAGCCATGGTTGAGCTGGTAAAGGCTGGTGTAAATGTTTTTCGACTCAACTTCTCACATGGTTCCCATGAAAACAAAGCCATTATTATTGAAAATATTAGAAAAATAAATAAATCACTTCCTTATAACATTGCTATACTCGCAGACTTGCAAGGCCCTAAATTACGGGTGGGTGAAATAGAAAATAATGCGCTTGAAATTAAGCCGGGAGATAAGCTCACGTTTACGAATACAAAATGTATTGGTAACATGAAAAAGATCTATGTAAGCTACCCTAATCTTCATAATGATGTTGTTCCGGGAAATGTTATTATGATTGATGATGGGAAGCTTGAGGTAAGAGTTACCAAAATCCTGCCGAACAATGACGTGGAAGTTGTTGTGCAGATGGGCGGTATTCTTTCATCAAAGAAGGGGCTTAATCTTCCGGATACAAAAATATCATTGCCTGCTTTAACCGAGAAAGATCTGGCGGATCTTGATTTTATCCTTACACAGAATGTGGACTGGGTAGCTCTTTCATTTGTAAGAGAAGTAAAAGATATTATCGGTTTAAAAGATATTTTAAAAGCAAGAAACAGTAAGGTTAAAGTTATCGCCAAAATTGAGAAGCCGGAAGCGGTCACTAATATCCGCGATATTATTCTTGAAAGCGATGGTATCATGATCGCACGGGGCGACCTTGGAGTGGAACTGCCCATTGAAAGGGTTCCTTTGATCCAAAAAGAAATCATACGTAAATGTATGCACCGCGCCAAACCGGTAATAGTGGCAACGCAAATGATGGAAAGTATGATTGACCGTGTAAAGCCCAACAGAAGCGAGATCACTGATGTAGCTAATGCAGTGCTTGAAGGAGCCGATGCGTTGATGCTAAGCGCAGAAACGGCTACCGGCCAGCACCCTACCCTGGTAATAGAAACTATGAGTAAAATTATTCTTGAAATAGAACGAACAGCTTATGACTATAACAGGGATGATATTTTAGCGCCGCAGCCGCAATCGCCTTCCTTCCTGAGCGATGCCCTGTGTTATAGCGCCAGCAAGCTTGCCGCAGACGTGAAAGCCGATGCGCTAATAGGAATGACGCAAAGTGGTTATACCGGTTTCATGCTTAGCAGTTACCGGCCTAAATCCTTATTATATGTTTTTAGCAAAGAAAGAAGTCTTATCAATCAACTGAGCCTGAGCTGGGGCGTGCGTGCTTTATTTTACGAAGAAGAAGAAAGCCTTGATGATATTTTCTTCGATGAGATCAACATTTTAAAGGAACGAGGATTTCTGAAGAACGGCGATGTTGTTGTTAATACAGGAAGCACACCAGTAAACCTTCATCTGCCGACCAATGTACTTAAGATTACAAAAGTGGTAAGTTAGCAGGTTACTTTTATGCTCTCTAATTCAAATTCAAAACGCACGATTGTGCGGACTTTTTAAGGCTAACATTCTGCCAGGGTAATTCCTTTCTGTGCTATTCTAATAAAAATGATTGCATTCCTGTGAAACAGAAGGGGCATCTTAGCCTTCCACTAATTCATATTTCAGCACATCAGGAACTACCGCATCATTATCTTTAACGATAATATTTAAGACACCGGCAATGATCATTGAAACACCGCCTATAACCAATGCGTAAATGCCCTGCTCGTTAAAAAAGTTTTTGACAAAAAAACCAAGTATAGCTGCGGCTAATATCTGCGGTATCACGATAAAAAAATTGAAGACTCCCATATAAAATCCCATTT
>JALZAJ010000401.1 GCA_030948465.1 Bacteroidota bacterium | reverse complement strand
GGCGAGAAATGGACATACGGCTTAAACTATGATCTGCTGGGTTGCTTAATAGAAGTGATCAGCGGCATGAGCCTTGACAATTTTTTTACCAAAAATATTTTTGAGCCAATGGGCATGAAGGATACGTATTTTAATGTTCCGTTTGCTAAAGCAACACGGCTTGCTACGGTATATACAGAAGATTCTTTACACCATGTAATTAAATGGGATAAAGAAAAACTTAAGATCGATCCTGATTACCCACTTGCAAAAAAACAATATTTCTCAGGCGGCGCCGATCTTACTTCAACGGTTTTAGATTATGCCGCATTTCTGCAAATGTTGCTCAATGGCGGCACGTATAACGGCCATGAAATATTATCGCGGCGTTCGGTAGAAATGATGACGAGCAATCAACTGGACTATAAATTCAATGGGGTTAACGATTTTGGATTAGGCTTTGAAATCGTTTCTGACAAAGGCGCCGCAAGAGGGCCAAGAAATAAGGGGTCGTTCGCATGGGGCGGCTTTTTTGGTTCTGCTTACTGGGCAGATCCGAAAGATCATCTGATCTGCCTCATCATAACTCAGCAAACACCTAACAGCCACGGTGATGTGATGAGTAAATTTGAAGCCATGGTGTATGCAAGCCTTAAGTAAAAATTGAAGGAAGCTATAGCATGCCAGATTGAATGCAGCATCGTTAGTAAATTGAAATAAATACTGCCGTAACCTGACACGGGAATTTTGCGTTTGCTCCTGATAGTTAGTTTCCGGCAGATACAATAAATTATGAAGAGCCAGGAACATTTGTTTAGTCTGCGTAAAGAGATACATTATCTCAACTGCGCCTATAAAGCTCCCTTATTAAAATCAGCCGAAGCCGCTGCCATAAAAGCTTTGATAAAAGAACGAAATCCTTCAGACATTTCTCCTATGGATTTCTTCACCTGCGTGGACGAAGTAAGGCAACGGTTTGCAGAGATAGTAAATTGTGATCCTTCCCAGGCAGTTGTTATTCCTTCAACTTCTTATGGCCTTAGTTCTGTTTTAAACAATATTGCCGGCAAAACCGGGCAGCATGTCGTTACGGTAGAAAATGAATTTCCAAGTGATTATTTTTCAATAAAAAAATGGTGTGATAATAATAACGCGGAATTAAAAATAATCACCTTCAAAAAGGATTTGGAATTTAACGGTGAATATTTGAATCATGAGATCATCCATAACATAAATGAAAAAACTGCTGTTGTTATCCTGTCCTCTGTTCACTGGATGAATGGGTTGAGATTTGACCTGGAAAAGATTGGAGAACGATGTAAGTCTGCGGGTGCAAAATTCGTTGTTGACGGCACTCAATCTGTTGGCGCCATGCATATTGACGTTAAAAAATTTCATATCGATGCATTGATCTGCGCAGGGTATAAATGGTTGTTGGGTCCGTATTCATTAGGCCTTGCTTATATGAGTTCTCAATTCAACCAGGGAGTGCCGCTTGAAGAATCATGGATGAACAGGGTAAATTCTCATAAGTTTGGAAACCTAACGGAATATGAAATGGAATACACGCCCGGTGCCGGCAGATATAACGTGGGTGAAACCAGCAATTTCATTTTGATGCCCATGCTGAATGAAGCGCTAAAGCAAATCAATAATTGGTCTGTACCGGAAATAGAATCTTATTGCAAAGACCTGATCCAGCCTCTCATAACGTATTTGAAAACCTTAGGAATTCAATTTGAAAATGAAAAATATTTTTCGAATCACCTGTTTGCTCTAAAGTTTCCGCCCGGAATAAATATCTATACTTTAAAAGAAAACCTGGATAAAGCCAACGTGTATGTATCTTTTCGGGGTCATCATTTGCGCCTTTCGGTAAATGTTTTTAATACAAAATCCGATATTGAAAAATTGATCGAAGTAATAGAAAAAACAAAAGAGCTAAAATAAAAAGCACCTTATTTTTAATTTCAAAAAAGTTGATTTGAACATTTACTACCGGGCGGTTCTTATTTTTTTTAAGGAACGATTGCCGCGTTAAAGGTTTATGGTTGTTGCTCATTTTTTATTATCCTAAAAATTTTTTTTATGCCATTCGATGCTAAAATTTTTCAAGTGCTAATTGCTTCACCAGGCGACGTTGGTGAGGAGCGAAATATAATTCCCGAATTAATAAATGAATGGAATGCAATGCACAGCGCTATTACAAAAATTTTATTAATGCCGGTCAAATGGGAAACGAATTCGGCGCCCCTTCTGGGTGACAGGCCACAGGCAATCATAAACCAGCAATTGGGTGACTGCGATCTGTTAGTGGGTGTTTTTTGGACCCGTATAGGAACGGATACCGGCGTTTCAGTAAGCGGTACCGCAGAGGAGATAGAACGGTTCGTTGCCGCTGATAAACCGGCTATGCTATATTTTTCCGAATCGCCGGTAGAGCCGCACAAGATAGAACTGGATCAACTGGCGACACTCAGAACCTTTAGAGAGAAAATGCGGCTGAAGGGATTGACTGAAACGTATTTCAACATCTCTAATTTCAGGGAGAAATTCAGCCGGCAATTGCATATAAACGTAGTGAAAATAATAAGGGACATTCCATCTGATAAAAAGGAAAATACAGCCGGGGCAAAAAAACAAACTACCACGAAAAAGGAAATAAAAACAGACCTTACGCTGATCAATAATGTAAAAGAACAGCTTACGCCGCAAAAAATAGACGAATATTTAATCAAGGCTGCTCAAAGCGTTTCTGACGAAAGTGGCTGGGCCAATGTAGCGGCGGTTGGCCGGTATCTTTACACCTATACGCCGGTTAATTATAAAGAATTCGGGTTTCAGAAGTTATTTGAATTCCTTAAATCAAGAAATTTGTTCCAGACGAAAATTGAAAAAAAATCTACAACGTCTACGCAAAACAGGTATGACACTGCGTTTATAAAAATCAAATAACTTGAACCTTCGTTTAGGTATCGCTGTTATACTTCCGGCAAAATAATGTTTTCTGATACGTCCGGATTTTGAATCAGTGTTCGTCTTCAGGTGTAAAAATTATTACCAAAAAAATAAATACTATGACAACAAAAGAACTTCTTAAAACCTACTATAAAGGTTTCGCTCAAAAAGAAGGATGGACTCAGTTCTTTCTGAAGATTTCAAGTTCATTGGCGGAGATATGACCGATGGGAAGGGGATGAACTGCTCCCGGATTACAAGAGTGAAGGGGGATCCCCACATATCTCTGTGCCAATGGAAGTGCTTATCGAAGCCCTTCCCGATGGGAAGAATAATCTGCTCTCCAATTAAAAGAGAAGCACAACCATTTTCCAAGCCCAACTCAAACATACCCTTGTGCCGGTGGAAGTCCCTATCGAAGCCCTCCCGATGGGAAGAATAATCTGCTCTCCAGTTAAAAGAGAAGCACAACCGTTTTCCTTTTAGGTACTTGCACTGCAAGCATAAAAATTTGATCTGGATTTCCCCCCTTCGGGGCCGGGGGCTGAATAGAAGTGATTACGTCTTCCCAAACGGAAAAGTATAAATGGTGACGTAGCGGAAATTTGGAAAATAAAAGAAGGCAAGCTTGATGCTCTTACTATATTTTTTTGACACACTCACCTTTCAAATTAATGCGAAATAATGGTGGGGTGGAGATTGGCGATTTCTCTTACCTGAATTCAATCGCCTTCACCGGCTGTATTTTTCTTATTAATAAAGAAGGAATTATAAGCATAAGAAGGCAAATTACCAGTGTGGCGGCGTCAACAGCAACCACCTGCCACCACACCACATCCGCATGAGCGACATCCATAAAATAGGCTTCTTCATCCAGCTTAATAAATCCTGTTTTCTCCTGCAGAAAGCAAATGCCCAACCCAAGCAATGTTCCCGCTATAATTCCGGTAATAGCAATAATAGACGTATTATAAATAAATATCTTTTGAATCGTAAAATTTTTTGCTCCAAGCGCTTTTAAAATTCCAGTCATCCTCGTGCGCTCGAGCACAAGGATAATAAGACAGGTAATAAGGTTTACAACGGCCACTACCATCATGTTCCCTAATAATATACTTTTAATTCTTCCTTGCAG
>JALZAJ010000387.1 GCA_030948465.1 Bacteroidota bacterium | reverse complement strand
CAATGGGTGAAATTGATTATACAATAGTTATATGCGCCTACAATCCCGATGAGCGCATATTGAAGCGCTGCCTGGATGCAATACAAAACCTTGATGTTGAAGGAATAGAAATTGAAGTGATCCTGGTGGATAATAATAGCCAGAATCCTATTGACTGCCTTCCCTACATGCGGGATTACCTTAAAAAGATTCCTTCTTTAAAAATAATTTTAGTAGGTCAGCAAGGTGTTAAGTATGCGAGAATCGCGGCAATTGACCGGGCAAAAGGGAAGTACACCGTGTATATAGATTATGACAATGAACCTACGGCAGATTATCTGCGAAAATTAAAAAGTTTGAATGATCAATATCCAAAAGTTGCCGCCTGGGGGCCGGGAGAAATAGCTGTTGATTTCATCGACGGCATCGATAAAAAAATTGAGGATTATGCCCGTACCGCTTTCCAGGAACGGCACGATACAACGATAAAATTTGCAAGCCTGCCGGAGTGGCAATCGTGTTATCCTTTTGGTACCGGCTTGTGTACGCTCACCTTTTTGCTGAAGGAATATAATAACCTGGCAAGGCGGGGTAAATTCACTTTGCAAGGCAGGAAAGCAAACTTACTTACGAGCGGGGAGGACACCCAAATGGTTTTGTTATGTATTTACAATGGATATTTTGCCGGCGTTTCGCCCACTTTAAAGATCAGGCACATTATACCGGAAGCAAGAGCCAATTATCAATATTTGAAAAAACTTGCCTATGGAACCGGCATGGCGTATGAAACCAGCATGCTCCAGGTATTTCCGGAATATTCAGAAAAGCTACAGGCGGGACTGCTTTCACGATCTAAATTTACAAGGCGCGTAATAAAAAAATATGTGGCGGCAAAGATGAGTGCTGATCCTTTCAAAGTATTAGAGCTTACTAATTTTATTGCAGCAAACGCAAGCGCCTATGTCGCATTGGACAAGCCTATTCCACCCCTGGTGAAAAAAATAATTCAGGAACTAAACCTGGTGTAAAAGTTGAAAGCCGTGAAGTGATTTGAATGGAAGTGATTAGTTAATGCTTCGTTCCATTTTCATGAATTTGTGTGTTAGTAAAGTAATGAAATATTCTCCGGAAATAATAGAACACGGCGCATCAGTTATCATCTGCTGCTACAACAGCGCTCAGCGCTTATCAGCAACATTGCAGCATCTCGCTGATCAAAACCTGCCTGCAGATTTCCGGATGGAAATAATTATTGTTGACAATGGCTCTACCGATAATACTGCTGCTGTCGCCCGCGAAACCTGGAATAAGGCAGAACTGAAAAATACCGTTCTGAAGATTGTGAATGAACCTCGTGCGGGGCAAATGTTCGCGAGAAAAACAGGAGTTGCAAAAGCTGAATTTGAGTGTGTTGTCTTTTGTGACGATGATAACCGGCTGAATAAAAATTATGTTTTTTATGCCCACCAGCTTATAACTAAATATCCATACATTGGAGCCGGCGGCGGCCAAAATTTACCAGTAACTAACGCGATAGCCTATCCCAAATGGTTTGAAGAATATAAAAATTATTATGGCCTGGGAATACCCGCAGAAACATCAGGCGATGTGAGTCATAAAACGTTCGTTTTAGGGGCCGGCATGGTAACAAAAAAATCTTTATTCCTGCAGGCATTCGATGATAAATATCCCACCTTGTTAAACGGAAGAAATGGTGAAAAACTGAGCACCGGAGACGATTTTGAATATTGTAAACGGTTGCTTTTATGGGGTTATAAGTTGTATTATGATGAAGGTATGGTGTTACATCACTTTATTCCTGAGGAGCGACTCACCTTGCCTTACAGGGAACGGTTGATGCAGGGAATTTCAGATGCCGGAATAATTTTAGATGAATATGACCTGGCGATAAGAGTGAGCAGGAAGAACAAAAATAAGAGCAGGTGGAGGCTTCTTATTTTAGCGCCGTTCAGAATATTGTTTGCTAAATTGGGTTGGTCAAAAAGAGCAGCCATCGATGAAGAGCTTACTTTATTTTATTTAAGCCCTTTTCATTTAAAAAAAAATACTTCCAGGTCGATAATCAAAGATTTTATTAAGCATAAATAAAGAGAATGCCTTCAACTCACAAAGAGGAAAAAGAAAAATCACTCTATCAAATATTTTCTTTTTATAACTCTAAAGTAAATCCTAAAGTTCCCAAATATCAGAAAGCGGTATTCCGGCATTTTGGATTCAACATCAATCATATTTTTGATGAAAGCTTTCCTGCTCATGGTGATTTTCTCAATTATATATGCAGGAATGTAACCGGCACAAAATATCTGATCATTTTTGATATTGATTGTATTCCTTTAAAAAAAGAGTGGTTTAAAAAGCTAATGGAAGACCTGAGTGAGCCCCGGACCATAGCGGGAGCTGCGCAAACCGCCAACCATTTGCGGGATGCAAAGAACCTCTATGTCTCTCCTTTTTTCTTCGGCATTTCCACCGAATATTTAAGAGAGCTCGACTATCCCGATATGAATATGACCGAAGATATGGATGCGGGTCAAAATCTTACGGAGCAAATTTTAAAAAATGGAGGAAATGTAAAGTATTGGTGGCCTACGGAAATTGAAGAGGAAAAATGGTACCTGCATCATCCTGATCATCCGGTGTTTGGACTGGGTACAACCTATAATAATATGATATATCATGCTTTTCTCTCCCTGCATAATCTCTCCGGGCGTTTTTTAAGAAAGTGCAGAGACGTATTACCGTGGTATTATTTTAAATTGAAATGGAAAAAAATTAGGAATTAATACGTGTAAAATTCGCTGGTATTTAAAAAAATAAATTGATAAAAACGCTTAACTCCGTAAATGCCACGCTTTAGGTTTTGTAAAAGCACGTAGCCCTGCATGTGAGAGCGTAACTCCAAAGCCGGAATGTCTCCTTCCGCTCCATGGAAGTGCAGCGCTTACACGATCACAGCAGTTCCAGTACCCGCTGCCAGTATCTAATTGCTTTAAAATATTTTCCGCTCTCAATTTATCAGAACTGTAAACAGAAGCAGTCAACCCATATTCGGTCTCCTGCATTAACTGAATTGCTTCTTCATCATTAATTACTTTCATAATTCCAATGATTGGCCCAAAAGATTCATTCTTCATCACAAGCATATCGTT
>JALZAJ010000375.1 GCA_030948465.1 Bacteroidota bacterium | reverse complement strand
CCGAAAAATATTTTAAAATTATTGGCCACGTAAGATAAAATTGTTCTTCCACTGCCACAGACCACAATACAAGGAGATTGAGCGCATCGGGAGGATGCGGCCATATTTTAATAAAATTAAAATTTCCAGCAAAAAATACATAGCTCCAGAAATTGGAAGTCTCATAAGGTGAAGGAATCGTTCCGTATTTTAAGATTGGAAAAACGGCAAATCCCAAAAAAATACATAAATAAAACAGTGGCCAGATACGCAGTATTCTTCGCACATAAAAATTGCTCAGACTTATTGTATTCTTTAATTCTTTTTCTTTAATTAAAAGAAAGGTGATAAGGAAACCACTCAATACAAAAAAAATATTCACTCCTAAATTTCCATTTCTGAAAAGAAAATTCAGAAACGAAACAATTTTTGGATTGGCAATTTTTGGAAAAATGGTTTCATTGCAATGATATAGAAACACAGCCAGGAAACAAATAAAACGAAGCCCATCAAGGTTAGGGAAAAATATTTTATTTTTTTGCGGCAAAGCATCCATAAAAAATTATGAGCAATTCATGAAGCAACCGATTTATGGAACCATCGATGGAAGCGCTCTCGATAAAGGAACGCCAATTATTTCTTCCAATTGAATTATGGCAACATTGAGTTGTTTTTTAAAAGTAATTAATTTAAACTGCTCAAGTACGTAACCCTGGTAAATCTTGTTTAAGACGTCTACGGCAACCGTTCCATCTGCATAGTTTGTTTGAGCTGCCAGGTAATCTGAATAGTTATTATCGGTTGAAACTTTTTGCAGGTTAACTAACTCTTTCTGTTCTTTAAAATTCTCATAGCGAATAAGGGTTTCCGCCTTTATCTCATTCATCCGTTGCTGCTTTACTGCATTCGCAATAATTATATTCTGATCACCAACTTTGCGTTCATTTTTGTTCCTTGAATAAATGTCTAGCGGTACAAGCAACCCTAAATTATATTTCGGATAAAAATTTCCCGCAGGGCTATTATTTATTACGAATTCATTTATGTTAGCTCCCATGTTTACAGAACTTAGCCAGCTCGAATTGGCTTTTTTCCGGTTAAGTTCAGCAATTTCAATCGCCGCATCATCCGAAGTGAAAACAGGATTTTTAAGGGCAAGCCTTACCAGGTGATTTTTAATTTCCTGTTCGGTATCAATAGCCTGTTGAGCGTTATTAAATTTCGGTCTCAGGCTGTCCGGCACCTGTTGGATCCTTTGTGCACAGGCTATCTCTGTAAATATCAAAAAGCAACAGAAAAAAAATAATTTCATTTGAGGTCAATTTTGTTTTAAATCAATAGGTACGTAAACGCTGCAAACTTAGCAATACCCTTTCACATAGTATTTCACAGTGAAATTTTAGTCTTAAGTTTTTCCTGCTGGTCAAATTCCAGCAATCTTTTTATGAGCGAAATAGTTCCAAAGAAAAAAATCGCACCGGGGATCTGGCCTATAGCAACCTGCGCATATTGTGTTACGATCATAGCAAATAACGCGGATGCAATGGCCACTACGTATGTTTTATACTCCGGGTTTTTTATTCTAAAATAATAATCGATGCATTGGTACAAGATCACCAGGTAAAAAAACATGGTAAGAGCCAGGCCGATCCAGCCCATCTCGAGTGCAGCCTTCAGCAATCCGCTATCGGGAGGAAATCCGGCTAAAATATGATTGGGATTATAATCCAGGCCTTCGGTTCCTGTAGTGGCTATGCCGCCGCCAATAGGATGCGCGTATAGGTAAGGTTGAATATAATGCCGATTTACATCGCGTACATTTAATGAGGCGTCCTGCGCATTGAAAGTAGATCTCACGCGGTTAAGCACTGGAGAATCTATCGGGACATAAAGAATAAAAAATGCCAGCAAGGCGGAAACGAACATAGTAATAAGCGTTGTTTTATTTCTTATAGTCATAAACAAATAAAGCATCATACCAGCCGGCAAAATCACCGTCGTGGTGCGGGTGCCCGAATAAAACATGCCTAAGGTCATTATAAATGCACCAAAAAATAAAAGATATTGTCTTTTTCTTCTCTTTTCATTTATCGCCATTATGAGCGATACCACTGCCATTGAGCCGGATAAAACGCCAAAAGAAACCACATCGGATAAGAAGGAAAATTTCCGAAGCATGCCACCCTGATACATTAGTTTATATTCAACAGGATCACGTTTGATATAATTTATTTCCATAGGAAGCATTCCAAACCATTGCTGATAACAGCCGTAAGCAGCCGCAGCAAATGATAAGTAAAGCCAGAATTTCATGAACTTGCGAAAGCGTTGCGGAGTATCTATCAGCCGGTAAGAAATGATATATACCAGCACATAGACCATATATCTTTTAAACCTAAAAAGCCAACCAGCCTGGCTTTGCATATCGGGATTAAAAAATTCGACAATATTATAAATAGTATAGATAATAAATACGATGGAAATGCCGGTAAATATTAATCCGTTCCGGGGAAGATTTAGCTTTTTTGCTGCGTTGTAAGAACCAAAAAAAAGGATTAGTATAAGAAGTTCTACAAAAGTGGGAATAGGTAAACTTACTGTAAGAATATGGTTAGGGAAAAAAGCAAAAAATGAAATAAACAGCGTGATAAAATAACCCGTCAACGGCTGGAAAAAACAATAATACACAATGATGGCCGCGGCAATAGCGGCGATCAGTAAAAAAACAATTATATACAAATCCTTCGAGGCAAGAAAGCCGGCTCCAATTGCTATGCATGCCAGTAAGGCAATTCCAAATGGCGAATACAATCCCTTAAGAAGAAATTCCCGGTTAAACCATCTCGCGAGTTTTGTTGACCCAATATTTGTCTTTAAAATATTCATTTATTTATCCGAACATAATTTTTAAGAAAAGAGTAAGCATAATAATAGTCACAAATAAATACGCGATTATCTGGGTCAGGTTAGTGCTTCTTTCTTCCTCATTGCTTTCAGCATATTCTTTTTCTTCTCTAACATTCATGTGCTTTGATTCCATTGATCATTTTTTTAAATTATTAATTACTTCGTATAATTTATTTACCGATGCGGGCCAGGTATGTGATCTTGCAAACGCAACTCTTTTCTCCTTCAGATAAGAATCAACTTTCTCTGATAGCGCCCGCTCAATATTATTTATATAACTCTCCGGGGTATCGCATAAATAAACATAGTCAGCAAAAAAACTCATGGCTCTTGTATCTGTTGCCACTACTGGTTTTCCGGCGGCAAGATATTCATCTATCTTCCGCGGATAATTTCCTATTGTCATTTGATTTAAAACCTGCGGATTTATACAAACATCAAAGCCGTGAACGTAGGCAGGCAGTTGCGACGGTTTTTTGGCGCCTAAAAAATATATATTTTTAATAGCATGTAACGATGAGGATGCGAATCGATCATCTTCCGGACCGGTTAAAATTATATTCCAGGAGGGTCTTTTTTTTGCAATAAATTCTAAAAGAGCTATGTCGAGTCTTGCTGCCGTAAGCATTCCGCAATAACCTATTCGTGGCCCTTGCAAATGAATTATATCTCCAGGCATATCGTGATCCGGTTTTATAAAATCTTCCACTTCGCATCCCTGCCCTATGTCGGTGCTCGTATTATATTTATTGGCATAATCGTTTAAGTAAGATGAATTGGCAACGACAGCATCTGCTTTTTTCATTATTAAAGGTTCCGCTTTCTCTCCGTGTTTTTTGAAATATTTCTGAGATAATAAATAGTCCCTTACATAATAAATAAAAACATCGGGCCTCACCAGTTCCTTCAGATAAAGTGCGTTAAAAAAATCATTATCTATTATCATTACCATTTTTTCAAAACCTAATTTTTCGGCTGAGGATAAAATTTCCGAAGCAATTTTTTTATTATTTTTTTTGTTCAAATAATTATATACAAACCCCTGTGGTAATAAATTGATCGATTCAAGGATGATTCCCGGATTCAATACCCATATATTTTTTTCCACTTCCTCCAGCCTGTTTTTATTTTCCCTGATGCTCTGCAGGCGCGTTTGCACCTTTTTATCTTTTCGCTTTTTATAATAGCTTATGCGATCGAGCGGCCGGTTCACGTACAGTACTTTATTATTGCGGCTAATCTCTTTTGCCATGTTTTTAAAATTGCTCCCGATCTCTATATCCCACGGCTGCAATCCGAACATTATAACATTCCTGTTTTCCATTATTGGAATTTCCATTTAGCAAGAAATTTTTGTGAAAGCAATTGAAATATTTGCGGGTAATATCCAATTGCATATTTAAAACAATTTACAAAGCTAATATTGAAATATTTTTTTAATAGCGTTTGTGTAATTACAAAGCCTATAATGTGTGTGCTCAATAAGGCATAGGCCGCCCCTAAAAACCCAAACTCCTTAATAAAAAAATAGCAAAAGGTAATCTCTAATATTGCGATGACGCTAATGAGAAGAAAATTTAGTTGAGGCCTTCCCGTGGAGTCGATAATGACACCCCATTGTTTTAAAAATGAAAGAAATATCGTTGAAAAAGAAACCAGCCGCAAGTAAGGAACAGCGTCGTAATATTTTTCGCCGGCCAAAATAAAAAGTATGGCTTTGGGGAAAAGCAAAATGAAAATAACAATGGGCACAATAAAACAAAGTGTAGCACCAACCGCTTTTTCATAATAACTTTTTATAACACCGGGCTTATTCAATAATTCAGGATTAGAGCTTTTTGGAAATACGATATCGCTCATAACCTGCGACGGTATATCAGCAAGATTTACAATTCTAAGAGAAATACTTTGCGATGCAACAAATGCCGTATTCGAAAGAATATTCGACACCATGAACTGATCGACATTTCTAAAAATCAGC
Organism: Bacteroidota bacterium; assembly: GCA_030948465.1. Lineage (GTDB taxonomy): Bacteria > Bacteroidota > Bacteroidia > Chitinophagales > Chitinophagaceae > Ginsengibacter. The sequence goes on along the minus strand of JALZAJ010000375.1, from coordinate 4,353 downwards.
GTACTGACATTTGATCCAAAAACATATTTTCCAAAATGCCAGAGTTTTTTTATCCACTGACCAGACCGTATATACCGTAAGATTAGAAATCGTTTTACAAAAATAAAACCTGATACCGCGCCAATTAAAATACCTGCCGAATAGATGATCACAAGCACTTTTAATGAAAGTGAACCATTAACCGCGAAATAAATAAAAATCGCTAATAAAGTAATTCCCTGCCTTACGAGGTATGTCCAGAACAGATCTTTAAATAGCGATTTACCATACATGATCCATTCGAAATGAGAAAATGGAATTAAAAACAGCATACCGATTATAAAAATATACAGCATGGGCTCAAGCAGCGGTGCATTTACAAGAGCGGCAATGTGGTGAGAACCAAAAAATAAAAGAATACAGAGTAACAAGGTTATGACCGCATTCAGGAAAAGAGCTGCTGACATCACGGCGCTATGCTCCTCCTCCTTACTATGATTCATATATTTTATTAAAGAAGTCTTTACAAGGCCGTGCCTGAAAAGCTCAACTACAGAAGTAACTACAAGAAAAAGTGACCATACTCCCATCTCAGGTTTGGACAGAGCTTTATGAGCAAGCAACATCGTACTCAACACACCGAACACCGGAGCTAAAACTTTTTGAAGCCCATTATAGAATCCGGGCTTTATCGATTTATTATCTTTTAATTGTTCAACCATGCATCAACTATAGTATGATTATTTCTTTTTGTAAATAAATTAATCAGATTAGCAACTGACATTATCATCACTGATTTTTCTGTAAATATGCAGTTATCTATTTTGAAAAAGTTTTTTAATAACGATCACCTCAATTTAGATTTTTTCAGGAAGGGCTTGCTCAGAACTTACTATTAATTTTTTATCATCTCTTAACGAAAAAATCCATGGCATATTGATCTTTACGGCAACTTTATATAATAATACAGGTATTACTAATCCGAATGTTATGCCTGCTGACATTAAAAGAGGAACAGAATAGATGCCAAAAACTCTTGTTATTAAGATCCTCAGGCTGGCTACTACTATTACATGAGAAACATAAATGTATAAAGAATGCTTTCCCAAAACTTCCAGCCATTTTGCCCGTGAATATCGCTGCAAAATAAAAGATACATTGATTACAAAGGCACAACCGATTAACGCAATAGGTAAGAAAATAAACGGATAAAAATATTCCACATACTGATACTTCATCTGAGGATATTGAATATTTGCATACAGAAAATAGATCTGGGACAGAAAAAATGGAAGTAATAATAAAAAAAATGACTTCCATGACTCAAAGGTTCGCCAGTTGTTTCTGTTCCTTATAAATTTAGAAATGACATCGCCGAGCGCTATGAAAATATAATAATGAAATATATCGCTCACAAAACCGATCACTATGTTTTTTTGATAAAGATAGGCGGAGATAGAAAAAAGGATCAACCCTAAAACAAGGTGATGCCACGGCCTTAAGCCTGCTTTATACTTTAGAATTACATAAAGGATGGTACCATTGAACAAAGCATATAAATACCAGAATTGCTCGATTTCCCTGGGCAGGTATAGCAAATCCAGGTAACTATGCAAATCAACTGATCCATTTACATATTGGGAGAATAAAAGCTGGAGGGTTATTTGGATAATTCCCCAAAGGAAATAGGGATATAAAATGGTTCGCATTTTCGTTTGCACAAACTCTTTAAAACCTCTTTTTGCAAAACTTGATGAAACAAAAACTCCGGAGACAATAAAAAAAAGTGGCATTCTAAAACTAAAAAAAATGATGTTCCATTCCTCGAGATAAATATATTTCGATACGTCAATTCCTGAATTTTTTATGCCTTCGAATACGTGCCGGTAAAGTACAAGTATAATCGCTACCCCTTTAGCATAGTCAACCCAGGTGTGCCGGGAATCCGTTCGATGAATTGTGTGCTGGTACAACTCAGAAGTTGAGGTTTTCGGGTAATACATTATTTAATACCGCTCCAAGGTTTTTTTCTTTTAATCCCTGCAAAAATTGAATGGATGATTTATCGGTTTGAGTGACCGCATATTCAGCAGAAAAAACGGAGACTACTCCTCCGGCGTATTGAACAAGCTCTTTGCTATCTGCATAGTTGTTTAATGAGGATCCTTCAATAAAAATAAAATCATATTTTTCCTCTAAAAAACGGATCAATGAGGCCATATCTAACTTGAACAACGCTTCTGATGGCGTGAGACTTCCTTCCTTGCAGCCTATAATATCAAGATTTTCCATTAGTGTATTTCCGGTAACGCCTTGCATCGCTAAGGATAGATTTGGATTAATTTTTTCGCTCAGATCCTGTATCAAAATATTGGCGTTAAATTTTTGAGTTAAGGTGTTATTGTGCATGTTAAGATCCATTATTAATACCTTTTTTTTATTAAGCAAAAAGCTATATGCCAGCGCTTCAATGATCGTGCTTTTGCCTGTTTTTCGTTGGGTGCTTGTAAACAAAAAAGTTTTTATGCCACTTACACCAAGCTCATACCTAAGTTTTCGAATGTTGTTTTTGTACAAATTTTCTGAACTTCCTGGATTTTCATTCCCTTCGTCAAGCATGATCTCAGAAACATTTTTACTCTTGAGTCTTATAGAATTGATCACGCTGATCAGTTTAAGCTTTACTAACTTTTCGAAGCCGTATGGTGTTTTAATAGAAGCATTAAAAATCTCCAGGAATAAAAATATAAATGATGAAAGAAAAAACATCGAGACGCCCGAAATCCCCATGGTAATAATAGATTTTTTAGGTTCCGGTTCCACTGCAGGCTGTCCAAGAAGTGTTCGTTTGAAATTAGCTGTGGGATCATCTTTTGAAAGCCCTTCGGCCTGGTTGAGCTTGTCTTTTATATTGGCAAGTTGTTTTTGTTCAAGATCAAGCTTGTCCCTTATCACATCAATTTTTACATTGCTTCCGGGGTTCACGTTAGTAAGCCCCATGTAGTACCTGATCTTGGCATTGTAATCAGTAATGGTGGATTGTGCCGCCTTCATCAACGCATCTTCTTCATTAATTTTATTCTGAAGCTCTGAAATATCCTCTGTTGCTTTTGCCTTGCTTACCCCACTGTTTGACTTCTGGTTAATTTCAGCGCGGATATCTTTTATCTGGCGTTGCAGGTCAGCATCATTTCCTCCCTTTGCAATAAGATCCGCCTCTAGTTTATGTTGCTTATCCATAAGCTTTACCACCTCGGAATTATTGCCAGACAAATTGCCAGTTGCCGATTGAATAGTTTTAAGATTATTCTGCAGGTACTGAAGCCTGTTATAATGTTCGTCATATTTACTTTTCTCTTCAGCAAGTTTCCCTTCGATATCTTTAACCGTTTCCATGGCGCTGGTACTTCGGCTTACCGGATCAATAGTACCCTGGCTTTGCTTTTCCGCGAGAAGAACATTACTTAAAGAATCCACTTTTTTAGCTTGTAACTTTTCAAGCTCTTTAATGTTTTGAACATTTTCTTCTGTACGCTGAAAATTTAGATTTTGATAATAATTAAGAAACTCCGTTCCCATAGCATTCACTACCCAGGCCGAAAGTTCAGGGTTTTCTGAACGAAAGACAATATCCAGGTAATCCGTTTTTTCCACTCTCACGATAAACAGGTATTTAGTAAGCCCTGCGTAGTCATAGTTATAAAGTTTCAGCAATTCCAGAAGCCTTTTTTCAGCTTCATCATCTGATCTCAGCAATTCTCCTTTGCTTATTTTATTCCTCAGAATTTGCATGGCCGCTTCTTTATTCACCGATTTATAAATCGCGCTTTGCTTTTGTTTATCAGTAAGGTGTCTGTAAGGCTTGGCAGGATTTTCAAGATCATTAAGCAATAACTTATACGAGATCATGCCAAGAACTCTTGGCGATTTAAACGTTTCGATAACGTTGTCAAATTTCGTATCTGCCGTGTACAAATCAGCAATAGAAGATCCATCGGTCAACTTTACTTTATCCGCCGTAAACCCAGTTGAATATTGAGCTACCGACTCGTAAAGTGGTTTTTTAAAAAGTAAAAAGACAAATGCTGCCACGAGGGCTAAAAAAGTTAAAAAAAAGATGATCCATTTTTTGCGGTATAAAACTCTTAAAAAATATAACAAATCCATTAGCAATTATTTGTGGTGAAGCAAATGTACAATCAAAAAAAAATCCGGTAATAGAAATACCAGATTTTTTAATTGTGTTGGTGGCTTTTCTATCTGGCTTTTACAAGTTTTATTGTTTGCTGGCTTTGTCCGTCGCAAATAACCCTAAGGAAGTAATTACCAGCCGGCAGCGCTCTCGTCATTGACAGGTCGAGGATTTGTCTTTGT
>JALZAJ010000337.1 GCA_030948465.1 Bacteroidota bacterium | reverse complement strand
TTGTTTTTTGAAAAAATTATTTAACGAAAAACTTTCGCTTTAAAAAGCTTAGGATGGAAAATATTTTCAACCCCATATAAACATTATAGCGGAAAGCGCTAAATTTAAGGATGCGAAGTTTAATATTTTTGGCTTTCTGCTTTCTCTCTTCATTTGTAATGGCACAGGTTCCTGTAAGCAAAGAGCCTCGCCATCATTTAGTTTTTGAAAATGAAAATGCAAGAATATTAAACGTGCTGCTGCCGCCCGGTGATACAACGCAATATCACTTGCATTCCACTCCTTCTGTTTTTATCATGTTAACCCATACAAAAACCGGCTCGCAAAAAATAACTAACGATCCGGTGACAAGCACTTCCAAAGCAGGAGATATATGGTTTGAAAATTTAAATCCTCCAAATACAAAAATTCACCGGGTATGGAATATGGATACAGCAACTTACCACGTGGTGGATGTGGAGTTACTTACAAAGGATTCTGGTTTTGCTAATCCTCCTTTAACGTTGGAACACACTCATATTATAATAGATACGCCCTGGGTAAGAGTATATAGTATTGTATTGGCAAAAGATCAACAGACCACTATAAAAGGAAAGAGGCCTGGCTTTATTTTAATCGCGATCAATGCAGGTAATATACAGCTTACTGAAAATAACAAGCGGAGCAATTCAACGATTCAACCAGGCGCCAATTTTATAATAGAGCCAAATACTGAATTTTCATTAAATAATTCGGGCGGGAGCCTGATGCAATTTGCTCTCCTGGAGTTACATTTCACTGCAGATTATCCTCTTGGCTCTGGCAATGGCAACGGCTTTGGAACACAGGTACAAGGCGTAACTTTGCCAAACTTTGCAAATAAAGAACTTACCTGGAGAAAATTGCATAAAACTAATATCGGCTTTGATGCCATTTTATTTAATAACACGATTTTATTTACGGCTGAATAGTATAATAAAGTAACATTCGGAATTATCCAATCCGTATCGCTTCCTCCTAATACCGGGATAGAAGCTCCGCAGATTTAAACATAAAGGTTTTGAATTTCAATTGGGTTATAATAATAATTTAGGACCCGTAAGATTTAAATATCAGTTTTGAAATTATATAATTCGCATCCTTTGGGCGGGGAAGGGGGAAAATCGAAGAAGGATATTCCTTATTTTATTTATGGGGATATAAAGTAGGTGGATTTTTCAATCGCAGCAAAATCTGGAGATTATTTCCGTACCGGATTGAAGAACTTAAACGTGCGCCTGGCGTATTCTTAAATGACTATTCATCCAATAATTTAGCAAGAAATAAAAGATCATTTTTTTTATAATGACTGGCATCATCAGTAAAACATTTACTGAATTCTTCCAGAAGGTGCTGTATAATTCTTTTATTATCTAACTGTTTAAAGTAAGTGGGCGTAGGGGGAACTGAGATCCTTTTGAAATAATTTTCTACATCCTTGTGGGAATAGATCTGCCCGTTAAGCGGATCAACATAAAAATTTATCTTTTCACTTTTTTGCCGGGTTGGATTGGGGAAATTATAATCAATATCAAAATACCCAAGTATAAATTGTTTCGGTATATTGATAGCCCTGATTGGAATATCAAGAAGTTCGCAAATCACCAGGTACAGGATACCGTTAGTAAGCGCATTCCCTTTTTTATTTTCCAGTACTTTATTTATTAAGAAATCTTCTGTAATGTCATAAGCAACTTCATTTCCTTTTAATTTATAATAACTGTAAAGGATACCCGTAATTACATTTATCTGTTCCAGAGGAGTAAGATAGCTATTGAGTTCCAGCCATATATTTCTTCTTATTTTTTCAATTTCCTGTAAAGCAGTATTGGTTTGCATTTCAGGATATTGATAGCGTGCCACAAGAAGGGCGCCTTCCAGTAATTCGCAGGAACCATTTTTCCAGTTGGAAAAATCATTTACGAGATCACGAAAATGAAGTTTGTGAATAAGCATTTCTATTCTTCCCTGAACGCCTTCATCGGGAGTGTTTTCCCATAAATGTTCGAGGTTAGGGATAATGGCACGTCCTAGTGAAACGATGCGCTCACTTACTGAAGTAAACACTTCTTCATCAGGGTCATCTATAAGATGAAACAGGGCGGATATTTCATTATTTTCCTGCATTTAGTGCCTTTCTGCTGTTTTTTGAATCAATGATGTAAAGATAGAAAAGTTTATAACTTAAGAAAGTATATGAAAAGAGATTAACGCAAGAAGCGTGATCTATTGGTTGTGCCAGGTAAACTTTCATTGTTAAGAGCCCCTGCCAGGTTTTCAACTTGTTTGCTTTGACGCCTTCTTAGGTGTTGTTCTCTTTGTTTTTTTCGGAGCCGCTTTCTTTGCTTTCTTATCGAATGCCTTTGGGTCTTGTGCAACAATAATTTTTTTTACATCTTCCAAAGAAAGATTCGCCAATTCTTCGGGCGTATATTTCGATTTGCCACCAGGCAGCTTCAGCATTTTTTTTCCAAAGCGGATAAACGGTCCCCAGCGGCCATTTTCAATGGCAATCTTTTCTTCAGGCCATTGTTGAAGATAACGGTTGGATTCTTTTATGATCTTTTTTTCGATCAGTTCATTACAATCTTTTTGGGTAAGATTATCAAAATTGTAAGCCCTGGGAACATTTATAAAAAGATCGTTCCATTTAATAAAAGGTCCAAAACGTCCTTTGCCCTTCGTAATTGGTTTTTCTTCATAAAAGCCGATGGGAGCGTCTTCCACTTTTTTCGCTTTGATGATCTCAACAGCTCTTGCTAAATCTATTTCCAGCAGGTCTTCGCCCTTTGGGATAGATATGTATTGCTCGCCAAATTTTACATAAGGGCCAAACCTTCCAATATTCACTGAAACTTCCTGGCTTTCGTACTCACCAAGCATGAGCGGAAGCTTAAATAATTCCAGGGCTTCATCTAATGAGATCGTTTCAATACTTTGAGTGGCTTTTAATTTTGCAAACTTTGGCTTTTCTTCATCGTCCTGCGCACCTATTTGAACCATGGGCCCATACCTGCCCATTCTGGCAAAAACAGGCTTTCCACTAACAGGATCAGTTCCCAATTCACGTTCACCTTTGGCCCTGTCAGCATTCTCCAGTGTGTGTTCTACATTTTCATGAAATGGTTTGTAAAACCTGCCGACCATCGTGCTCCATTGTTGTTTGCCTTCAGCAATCTTATCAAACTCTTCTTCAATATTTGCAGTGAATGAGTAATCCATTACCGTGTCGAAATGCAGATTTAAAAAATCAGTGACCACGAGCCCGAGATCGGTTGGAAATAATTTTGATTTTTCTGCGCCGGTATTTTCCTGTATGGTTACTTTTTCAATAACGTCATTTTGTAATTTCAAAATTCTTACGTCTCTTTTTACGCCTTCTTTATCTCTTTTTTCTACATAGTTTCTTTTTACAATAGTGCTTATAGTAGGTGCATAAGTACTTGGGCGCCCTATTCCCAGTTCCTCCAGTTTCTTTACCAAAGAGGCTTCCGTATATCTTGCTGAAGGCCGGGTAAATCTTTCAGTGGCTGTCATTTTTTCAAATGCAAGTTGCTGACCGGGTGTAAGCGGCGGCAACCTGCTCTCGCTTCCAGTTGCCGGAGTGTCGCTATCATCGTCATCAGCCGATTCAAAATAAACTTTTAGAAATCCATCAAATTTCAAAACCTCACCTGTTGCCGTAAGTTCATCTTCCACAGTACTGATCTTTATTTTGGCCGTGGTTTTTTCAAGAACGGCATCACTCATTTGGCTGGCAATAGTTCGTTTCCAAATGAGTTCGTATAATCTGGCTGTTTCAGGATCATTAATAGAACTATCCGACATTTCTGTCGGCCTGATCGCTTCGTGTGCTTCCTGTGCGCTTTCATTTTTATTTTTATAGTTCCTTAGCTGGAGATATTTATCGCCATAGCTTTTTTTAATTTCTTCCTGTATCTTTTCTTTTGCGGTAGCACTCAGGTTCAGGCTGTCCGTACGCATATAAGTGATCTTTCCACTCTCATATAATTTCTGAGCAAGAAGCATGGTCTTGCTAACGCCATACCCCAGCTTGCGGCTTGCCTCCTGCTGAAGCGTTGATGTAGTAAAGGGTGCCGCCGGCGTACGTTTACCTGGCTTTACCACGATATCTTTTACTGTATAATTTGCGCCCTTACATTTATCCAGGAATTTTTCGGCATCTTCAATACTTCGCTGCCTTCCATCTTCGGCCTTAAATGAAATTGATTTGCCGTTTGCATCATCAGCAGTAAAAAAGGCTTCTATTTTAAAACTGTTGTTGGATATAAACTGGTTTATTTCTCTTTCTTTTTCCGCGATCAATTTTACGGCAACACTTTGAACCCGTCCGGCGCTAAGGCCACCTTGCATTCCTATTTTTCGCCATAACACCGGCGATAATTCGAAACCCACCAATCTGTCAAGAACCCGGCGAGCCTGCTGTGAGTTTACAAGATCCATATTTATCAACCTGGGATTTTCCACAGCATTCTGAATGGCAGCTTTTGTTATCTCGTGAAACACAATTCTTTTTGTGGTTTTTATATCCAGACCAAGCACTTCAGCCAGGTGCCAGCTTATACTTTCACCTTCCCGGTCTTCATCCGAAGCGAGCCATACTTCATCGGCATTTTTTGCAAACTGCTTCAGCTCTTTTACAACTTTAGCTTTATCATCAGGTACTTTATACCTGGGGGCAAAATGATTTTTTATATCTATCCCCATATCATCTTTCTCCAGGTCACGAATGTGTCCATAGCAGCTTTTTACTTCAAAGTTGCTTCCCAATATTTTTTCAATCGTCCTCGCTTTTGCCGGTGACTCAACTATCAATAAATTTTTAGCCATAAATTATTTTTTTACCTTCCTTTATTTAGCTTTTATTACTAATGGCAATAAAAAGTAAATCATATCCGTTTGTTGCAATATTAGCTCAAAAATTAAAAATGGAAATTTTTGGGGCTGAATTGGTTCTTTACGCCTGGCATGTTATCTTCGTGAATACTCATTAGCTAACATAGACCCATCCTGATATCCTGCATAAAAATGGTATATTATAACAAATTTTTTTAACAGTTACTTACAGAAAAAAGATTGTATAATAATAACTGCTGCAATGTTTTTCTTAACAAAATAAATTTATAATGAAGGTAGTATTTGTAGGTTCGGGAAACGTTGCGACGGTATTAAGCGCCATTGTCCAAAGAGCCGGCCATGAAATTGTGCAGGTAGTAAGCCGTAATATTGACCATGCTAAAAACCTTGCTTCGAAATATAATGCCCGGTCAGGGTCTTTATTGGATATCCCTTTCGAAGATGCTGACATATATATAATAGTCGTGACGGATGCCGCCCTGGAATCGAGTGAAAAATTAAAAGGATTAAACGATAAATTTATTGTACACACGGCAGGATCGGTCTCCATTGATGCGTTAAAAGAATGCTCATCCACTTTCGGGGTTTTGTATCCATTGCAAACTCTTTCGAAAGAAGCGGACTATTTACCGGAAGTGCCTTTCCTGGTTGAAGGAAATACTCCGGAAACTTTAGAAAAAGTTAAGGAATTTGCGCTAACACTCAGTGATACGGTGATACCAACCAACGATGCGGAACGGTTGCATTATCATGTTGCCGCCGTATTTGTAAGCAATTTCACCAATCACCTGTTGGCAATGGCCGAAGCCTTCTGCGATAAAGAAAAAATTGATTTTAAAGTTTTATCTCCACTAATAAATGAAGTAACTAATAAAGCGAATATCTTTTCTCCTCAAAAAGTGCAAACGGGCCCCGCGATAAGGGAAGATATCGTTACGTTGAATCGTCATCTGCAGACGCTTTCTCCTCATCCCGATCTTAAATATATTTACCTGAAGCTTTCGGAAAGCATTTTAAAACTTCATGAGAAAAAAAAATAGCCTGCTCTAAAATTCCAAGCAGATAGAGATGATTACAAAAATCGTAAACCTTTTCGTGTGCTATAACGTAGTTTTGCAGCCGAAAAGAAAAGATGATGTATAATGTTACGTTTAAATTTGAGCAAAAAGGTCTGGAACCAGTTACGTTGGAAAATATTGAACCCGATCAATCCATTTTAGAAATTGCTTTACAAAATGATATTGATCTTCATCACAATTGCGGCGGCGTATGCGCATGCAGTACCTGCCACGTGTATGTAGAAAAAGGAGAGGAGCATTTGCCGGAATTGACGGATCGTGAAGAAGATTTTATAGACAGGGCCATAAACCCCAGGTTAATTTCAAGGCTCGGTTGTCAATGTATATTAGAAGAAGGCGATGGAGACATTGTGGTAACATTGCCCGATCAAACTCAATTTTTAGGCGAGTAAAAACTTGCCGTACTTAATTAATAATTCTTATTTAATTTATTACAATGACTTTTGAACCACCCATTCACTGGAACGATTATGAAGATATAGCGATGAAGCTCTACGAGAAATTTGGAGACGAATTTGACGAGTCTAAGATTTACAGAATACGCTTTACAGACCTCAGGAAATGGGTTTTGGAAATTCCAAAATTTGAAGGCAAGCCTGAAGATAGCAATGAAGGACACCTGGAAATGATTCAAAGCAGTTGGGTATATGAATGGAGAGATAATCAGAAATAGTTTTTTTAGTTACACCTGTTCCCAACAAAATTTTTATGGCAAATGAATGTACTTTCACGCCTTCGTCATATTAAAACTTTTGTTTTTGATATGGATGGGGTTCTCACCGATGGCAGCCTGCATATAGA
>JALZAJ010000323.1 GCA_030948465.1 Bacteroidota bacterium | reverse complement strand
GGTTCCTGGTAATAATGGGCGAGTATAATGGCATTTTTTTCTTTTTTTAATCGTTCTATTTCTGCGAAGAGGTCTAAGTTAACATCAATATCAATATCGAGAAAACCTTTTTTATGCAACGAATCGTGGGCCGCTGCCATGTTAATATCTGCCATAGTATTTAATATTAATACATTATATACTTAATAGCCTATTACTATTATGTATGTGAATTTGTGGAAAGGATTTATTTTATTTCTGATGCAAATTTAAAAAATACTATTTATCCACTTGTTTCCACAATTATTTAACAAGGATTAAATAAGAGAGAATGACTTTAAATGTGGTTTATAAACAGATGTTGATAAAAATGCATGAGGAAAAATATTCCGGTATTTTATTTTCAAAACTTGTGAATCTGACAAGGACAATTTGTTGCTATTATGTCATCGGACTTCATCAGGGGTTAAAATCGCTTAGTTTATAAAATCTTATAAAGGATTTATTTTTAGAAATGTTTGCTTATCAACACGAAATATAAATTTCCCCCAACGATATGTGAATAATAAAAATAAAAATATAGACGAATATTTTTAAAAGGCTGTAAACCTTGTCAGTGCTATTGTTGATGGGTTTTCCACAATTTGTTCCTATTTTATTTTACCCTATTTTTGCCGTCCTTATTTTAAAACCAAGAAGATAAATAATATGTCAATCATTCAGACGATACGTGAAAAAGGAGCTGTAATTGTAATTGCAATTATTGCATTAAGCCTTATAGGATTTTTGTTAATGGATTCCCGGAGCGGTACAGGCAAGCTGTTTGGCGGTGTAAATACCACAACACTCGGCAGTGTGAATGGAGACAAAATAGAATATGATGAATTCAATGAGAAAGTAAAAGAAATGGAGCAGCAATATCCTAATGGTGGCGCCGATCAAAGGTTACAGATACAGCAATCCGTATGGGATCAAATGGTTGCCGAGAAGATAGTAACTGAGCAATTTAACGATCTCGGCATCACTTTTACACCAAAAGAAATGAGCTCAATTATGTTTAGCAATGATGCTCCTCAGCAACTTAAGCAAGCCTTTACTAATAAAGAAACCGGCCAGTATGATATTGAACAGGCAAAACAATGGTGGGCTCAAACGAAGAAAACAAAGAACGCAGAACAACGAAACGCGATCATTACCCAGGTAATTGATCCCATGCGGTTAAATAGTTTATATACAAAATATACTTCCCTTATTGCAGGAAGTGTATATACTCCGGCGTGGTTATCCAAAGAAATGGAAGAACAAAAAAGCCAGTTTGCCACTATATCTTATGTTGCCATTCCTTATACCGTAATACCTGACAGCACCGTAAAGGTTACCGACAGCGATATTGAAAAGTATCTTGATAAAAATAAGGCAAAATACAAGCAGGAAGCAGGACGTATGATATCGTATGTTGTTTTTAATGCAGCCGCTAACCACCAGGACAGTGTGCGTATTAAAGAATCACTTGAAGAATTGAAACCCCGTTTTGCAGCCGATTCCAATGTAAAGGCTTTTCTTGGAAGAAACTCTTCTGCAGTAAGTTTTTTTGATGGTTATACACCAAAATCAAAATTGCAAATGCCTGTAAAAGATTCAATAATTAATTTACCTGACGGAGGCGTATTTGGTCCTTACATTGACGGCAAGAATTATGTACTTGCAAAAAAAATAGATACAAAAATTTTACCGGATAGTATTAAATGCCGCCACATTTTATTAGGCACATCCGATCCGCAAACCAGCCAGGCATTAATGCCGGATAGTACCGCTCATAGAATTGCTGATAGTGTGGAAACAGCCATTAAGAAAGGAGCGGATTTCGAAAGCCTGGAAGCAAAATATTCAACTGACCAGGCTGCACATAAAGATAAAGGAGTAATGACTTTTGATCTTTCCACTATCCAGGGTGATAATTTTTCAAAAGAGTTTGGTGATTTTTTACTTAACGAAAAAGGAGAAACAAAAAAAGTAGTTAAGACCCAGTTTGGCTGGCATTACATCGAGATACTTGATAAAAAAAATATGGAGCCGGCATATAAAGTAGCCTATATGGCAAAAGAGATAGCCCCGAGCGATGAAACGATCAACGCCGCAAACGCAGCAGCTACCAAGCTTTCAGGGCAGGCCAGGGATAAGCAGTCTTTTGATAAATATATAAGTCAAAACGTACTTAATAAGATAGCGTTTCCTGCGGTTGTTAAAGAAAACGATTTCCAGCTTGGAGGATTGCAGGATGCCAGGCAAATAATAAGATGGGCTTTTGAAGCAAAGGAAGGAGATGTTTCTGAACCGTTCTCTTTAAAAGATCAGTTTGTGGTAGCCGTTGTGGAGAAAAAAGTATCAGAAGGAGTTCCGGATGTGAATATAGCAAGGCCCATGGCAGAGCCGGTAATTAGAAACCAGAGAAAAGCAGAGGAAATAAAAAAGAAACTAAATAATCCCTCAACTCTTGAGGCAGCGGCTTCCGCTTATAATGTACAAGTTTTAAATACCGGCGCTGATTCCACGCTTACTTTCGATGCCCAGATAATAAATGGAATTGGCAGCGAGCCTAAAGTTGCCGGAGCAGTTTTTAATAAAACCTATCAAACGAAAGTGTCTCCGCCTATCGCTGGAAACACGGGTGTTTTTGTAATTAAGGTAAATAGCATTTCTGCTAAAACGTTTCCTTCGCAGGGTATGAAAAATCAGGAACAATCCCGGGAGATACAAGCGGCATTGGGGCAGTCGTTTAATGCATTAAAGAAAATGGCGAAAATAAAAGACAGCAGAAGTAAGTTCTTTTAAAGGAAGCCACTACAAATATTTAGAAGGCTGTTCTCTAAAGGATGGTCTTTTTGTTTTGTGTTAGCAATCAGGCAAAAATGATATTTGTAACTTTGCATTTAATAATATTTATATGGAAGAAGTAATTATAAACAAAGTGGCCCAAAGCGTACTCGTTACAATCGATCTGGAAAAATATTTTCCGCAGGGCGAAACGGCGATATTCGATTTGAAAGATCATTTATTCATGGAGCTTATATTGAAAGAGAAGGAGTACAGAGAGGCGTTAAAAAATTTGGACTGGTCTGTTTATCAAAATAAAAATGCAGGGATCACCTGCAGCGCAGATGCCATTATTCCTATGTGGGCGTACATGCTGGCAGCTACTTATCTCGAGCCTTATGCTAAAGAAATAGTTTTTGGAAATGAAACAACGGTAAAAGATGTTTTGTTTTTGAAAAATCTATCAAAAATCGATGCAAGCGAATTTGCTGATAAGCGGGTAGTAGTAAAAGGATGCGGAGAAAAGAAAATTCCTGAAACAGCCTACGTGGAGATCACCAGAATTTTAAGGCCAGTTGCCAAAAGCATTATGTATGGCGAGCCTTGCAGTACGGTTCCTATTTACAAACAAGCGAAATCTTCAATGAGTTAATATCCAAAGACGCAGCGATTTATTTTCTATTTATTCCGGCCACTGTGCATCCCCACTGTCATGTTAAGTTTATCATGCCTTAATTAGGAAGTTTTTCCCACAAAGCAATAAAGAACACTAAGAATAAGACTTTGTCCGAATGGACTTTTAAGATGTGAGCTTCGTGTCTCCATGGAATATACGGCATTTTACAGTTGACTTAACACTGTATTAAAACCATCCTTTTCTTTTAAACAAAAAAACCATGTAAATCGGGATAACAAGCATGAGGCCGACGGCAATAAAAAAGCCGTAGGTGTTATGCAGCCAGGGTATTCTTGTAAAGTTCATTCCAAAAATTCCGCCGATAACCGTCGCCGGTGCAAGCAGACAGGTTACAATCGCCATCACTTTCATTACCTCGTTCATCTTTAAATTCACATTGCTGAGATAAAGATCCTGCAGGTTGATCATCATATCCCGGTAGCTCTCCGCCAGATCATTTGCCTGGATGATATGGTCATAAACATCTTTAAAATACTTTTCCGTTTTCTCTTCTATTAATTCACTTTCGCTTCGCAGAATTCCGTTTATAAGCTCGCGAACGGGGCCTATGCTTCGTTTCAATAAGATCATCTCTTTGCGAAGCATATTAATTCTTGCCAGCGCCCGGGTATCACTTCTTCTGATAATATCTTCCTCCAGCATTTCAATATTTTCCCCAACTTTTTCCATAACGATATAATAGCTGTCAACGATCATATCAATCAGGGAATAAAAAAGAAAGTCAGGTCCGTTCTGACGGATCTTAGTGGAAGGAAATTTTAATTTATCCCGTAAAGGATTAAAAACATCTTTGGATGCATCTTCCTGGAAACTTAAAACGAAATTGGGACCAAGGATGATGCTTATCTGCTCTGCCTCTACCGACCTTTGCTCTTCATTGAAATAAAGCATGTTCATCAGGCAATATAAAACCGTATCTATTTCATCCATCTTTGGCCGTTGGCCGATACTTAATATATCTTCAGCAATAAGAGGATGCACCTGGAAATGCGAACAGATCTGTTCTACATCTTTTTTTCTAAGTCCATCAATATTTATCCAGCTTACGTTCGGTGTGTCCAGGTATTCATAGCATTCTTCGAGGCGGGTAAGTTTATTTTCAGTTATACTTCCTTTATTAAAATCATAAACAAAAATCTTTGTGTTTTCTGCATCCTTTCTAAAAGTTTCAATCGTAGGATTTACCTGCAGCACTTTTTTTGTACGTAACGTTTCAAACGGACCGGTTAAAAGATTTAAATAAGCTTTGGGGTTTTTCATCAACAGAAAGTATGTGGCATGCTTAAAAAAATTTTGTCAAAAGAAAATAAAATTCAACAAAAAACAAAGATGAAAAGATAAGCGCCAGGATTTTTTTAACGGATCATTCTTTAGTTTTCGTTATCTCAGAAGGCAATGCAGTTAAAGAGAGATCACTGTTCCAAATGTCCCTGAACATTTTCCAGTTGCCCGATTCCTGCTTCCACAATACAATATATTTTCCTTTGTCTATTTGTTTATTTGAACTGTCACTAAGCTGGTAAGTTCCTTCCTCAGCCAATACACTGCTGTCTCCCCATACTTTGATCGTGGAAATTTTAAAATCGTGTACCCCTTTATTTATAAAACCAGATATATAATGTTGTATATCGTCTCTGCCAGATATAGAAGGTGTATTTGGCGCCATAATTTTGCCATCGGTAGTATAACTATTAGCGACCCCTGTGGAATCGCCGGCCTTAAAAGATTTCATGAAATTCTGATTACTCTGCAAAATAGAAGCCTTGCCTTGCTCAATATCAAAGGCCGAGGCCGACTTCTCGATACTTATTTTATCCTGCGGATTACAGGAGATCATCAATAGAAAAAAACTATTAAAAAGAAAAAATTTGAAACGGTGAAACGGTGTCATAGGTAAAAATTAAGAATAGCAAGATAAGTCATGAACTATAAATTTTCCTGGCTTTTTCAAGATCTTCAGTTGTATCGATAGAAACAGGAGATGAGGATGTAAGGACCATTTTTATGTGCACTCCATTTTCCAGGTATCTGAGCGCCTCAATTTTTTCTGAAGCCTCCAATGGACTTATTGGCCATTGCGTAAAGTTCATTAAAGCGCTTTTTCTGAAGGCGTAGATGCCTATATGTTTATAATATTTTGTTTCGGCGCTTATATCTCTTTGATAAGGAACTACGCTGCGGCTAAATAAAAGCGCATTCGAATTTTTATCAAAAACCACTTTCACTACATTCGGATCATTGATCATTTTTTCATCCGCGATTTCATGCATGGGTGTTGTCACCTGCACGTTATGATGGGGATCGTTTTTGAAAACCTGGATCAGCTTTTCCAGGGTATCTTTTTTTACAAAAGGTTCATCACCCTGCACATTTACTATAATCTCTGCAGCAATATCCGCTGCAGCTTCGGCTATACGGTCGCTCCCGCTATCATGTTCCTGCTTACTCATCATTGCATAGCCGCCATTTTCTACGATTTCATTAAATATAATGTCGCTGTCTGTCACTACGATCACTTCATCAAATAATAAGGTAGCTACCGTATTTTCATACGTATGTCTTATGATCGTTTTGCCCCCAAGCATTTGCATAAGTTTGGCCGGAAAACGTGTGGCCGCATAACGGGCAGGTATAAGTGCAATGGTTTTCATTTGCAAATATTTGTTGCATTCATCTTAAAAGAAATTTTTTGAGTAAAAAAACTTAGTTCAATTCGGATTCATAAAGATTATTATTTCTTACAAACGGCTCAGGAAGATCATTGCTTTCAAAACCACACTTGCCGCACTGATAAACGTTTTCCGCAGATACAGCATAATCAGAAAATAACCAGCTCAATATGGCTGTGATCATATTGGCGGTCGATCTTTTTGGCACCAGGTCAATATCGTGTGAGCCGCATTTTGGGCAAATAGCACTTCGCCTGTATTCTTCATCGAAATGCTGCATTATATGAAACACTTCTTCGGCGTCTTCTTTTTTAATAACCAGTTTTATACCTCCAACTGCGTTGGTCAGCAACGGATCCATAGTTACCGTATGTTCATCTTTTAAATAACATTGTATGCCGGCATCCCTCAGTTTTGTCAATAAAATATTGGCTGAGAAATAATTATTGAATGTTCGTAAGACTATTAATTCCATTAGTAAAATTAATCAGAAAAAAGAAGCTTATTTATTTTCCATCGATGATTACCGGGGTATTGCCTTTCCCCATCATAACGATCTTTGCATTTTGACTTAAAGCCAATTCTTTTATCGCCTGTATCTGCTCATACTGCAATTGATTATCAGTAAGGCCGGTATTTATTATGCGCTGGTAATCGGCGATACCCTGCGCCTCCACTCTTTTTCTTTCCGCTTCCTGTCTCTCTTTTTGCAAAACAAATTCCATTTTCTTTGCATCTTGTTCTGCATTTATTTTAGATTCTATAGAAGCCTTCACTGAGTTGGGCAAGGTAATATTTCGCACTAATAATTGTTCAAGAAGTAAGCCGCGTTGTTTAAAATTTTCTTCAATGCTTTTATAGATACGTTGCTGAAATTCATCTCTCCTGTTGCTGAATAATTCTATCGCCTGGTAATAAACGGCATTGTCCCTGATCTTGGTACGGGTTAAGGGACGAACAATTTTATCTTTAAAATCAGGCCCTGTTTCGCTCAGCAATTTCGGAGTTTCACTGGCTATTACCCGGTAAAGAACCGTAAGGTCGATGGTAACTTCCAGCCCATCGCTGGCGAGCACTTTAATGGCATCATCACCACTTTTTTCACCCTCATCGTTTACGCCGCTCATGGTATAGTTCTGGGTTTTGATATCCACTCTTTTTACATCGAGAAGTGGGTTTATAAAATGCAGCCCACTGCTCAAAACATCATTTTGAACCTTGCCGAATAAAACTTTAACCCCCGCCTCGCCTACATTGATCTGAACGATGCAGGCTACGAGAATGCCAATGGCAATAAACGCGAGGCCGAGAAGCCGGCCCATGCTTTTGTACCTGTAAAGTGCCGGATTGTTTTTTACAACAATGCCGGTTATGCCAAATAGAATTACGCCGAATATGATCCAAATCATGGTTTAATTTTTTAGGTAAGCGTTAAAAATACCGAAATTACTTTTAGTGAATTTTAGTGAATTTCATTGCCGGGGTAAGAAACAAGTGGTTATGCCAGCAGGTGTTGATAACCTACCGCCGATTACTTCGCACAGAACCTGATAACCGGCGGACTGTCCAGGGATCGCATTTGATAAACGTGAAACAATGGGATAGAATGAACAGGCGTTACCCAACAAACTATTTAGCTAAAAGCCTTTAAGCAAGGCTTCGAAACACGACCTATGCGAAGGCATTAGTCAAATAAAAAAATTATAGTAATGTCATGCTTTCATGGCTAAAATCAACTGTAACCTGACGCCTAATTCATTTAGTTAAGAGAAAAAATATCAGCCGTTCCGGGGTTTTAAGATGGTCAGATTACCAGTTTTATACCCAATTGCCATGACCTTAAGGTCGTGGATAGCAAATGAGGAAGCAATCGGCTTTAGCCGAAACTTTTCATCCAATTAAGTCATATCGGCCATTTCGGCTTTCATCCTGAAAGGAGGATATGATTATAGCCTCGAAAACAAAACCTCAGCGAACCCTGAAAGGGTGATATCAGGTATATCAAACATCGTATAACGTTAGTTTGTTGAATATCAATATTATTTTTTTAAGGTTTGATAAAACTGTCTCATCTTATATCATATATTTATGTGTTACAGGCAAGCTTGCAGGACGACAGACATTCTCTATTTAATGAAATGGATAAAACAAAAAATTTGAATAATAAAACTTAGTCAGAATTTTTAATGACACAAATACAAAAACAGCATTAAATACCGAGAGTAA
>JALZAJ010000314.1 GCA_030948465.1 Bacteroidota bacterium | reverse complement strand
GAAGAACTTCTTTCTCAACAGGAATACAACAGTGCTTTAGAGGATTATTGTAAAAATTATTTAAAGCTTAATACTTACAGGATTATCGACGAGGAATTTGGCGTAATACCGATGACCAATGCCAAATTTCATAAATATAAAAACGGCATGTATCAAATAGGAACTGCAGGCGGCCAAACCAAAGCTTCAACAGGATATACTTTTCGTTTCATACAAAAACAGGCTGAAGAAATTGTGAATGAATTAATGGAAAAGAATCAGGTTTCTAAAGAGAATAATTTTAAAAAGCGTTTTTATTTTTATGATAGCACCCTCTTGCGAATTCTCTCAAAAAACCTATTGGAAGGAAAGACCATATTCTCGATCTTATTTAAAAAAAACCGGGCTGCAATTGTCTTGAAATTTCTTGACAATGACACAAACATTTTCGAAGAAATAAGATTGCTGAACTCCCTTCCAAAAAAAATATTTATCAGGGCAGGCCTCGGGGAATTTATAAAAATGCTGCGCCAAAAACGTTAAAGAAGGTACTGGGAAAACATTAAACTTTAGACAAACAACGTGGTCTTACTTCAGGTTTTTCTATTTTTGTTGCTGATAAAAAAATTATGAACAACCACCCAGCCGATCAGGAACTTTTACTAAGCTTTAAAGAGCCCGCTACGAAAGAAAGAGCTTTTACCGGTATTATAAAAAAATACCAGGAGAAACTTTATTGGCATGTAAGAAGAATGGTCGTTGATCACGAAGATGCCAATGATGTGTTGCAGAACATGTTTATTAAAGTGTGGAAGGGCCTTGAAAACTTTAGAGAAGATAGCCAGCTTTACACCTGGCTTTACCGGATTGCAACAAACGAATGTCTCACCTTTATTGCGAAGCAAAAAAAGCGAAGCGCTGTATCACTAAGTGATGTGGAGAATGGCTTGAGCAACAAACTTAAAAGTGATACCAATTTTGACGCAAATAAACTTGAATGGAAACTCCAGCTTGGAATTCAAAACCTTCCTGAAAAACAACGAATTGTGTTTAACCTAAGGTATTATGATGAGATGCCTTATGAAGAGATGAGCAGGGTGCTGGAAACCAGTGAGGGAGCTCTTAAAGCGAGTTACCATCACGCTGCAAAAAAAATAGAAGAATTTATACTGAATGGTTAAACTTTTACCCATTTTAAGTGTCAGACAGACGCAATGACTAACTCTACCGAAATATTGAATGAACTAATGGGTATTTCCCCGCTGCTTGCCGGCCTGGAAAAGGTAAATGTTTTCCAGGTGCCTGAAGGATATTTCGATAAACTCGATGAGCGTTTATTCAATTTTGCCCTGGCAAATACAAACGATGACTTGTTTATAAACAAGGGAAATCCGCAATACGTTCCTGAGGGATATTTTGATTCGCTAAGTACCAACATTTTGGCAAAAATCAGGAAATTAAATCCTGAAGTAGTGACTGAAGAATCGGCCAGTTTATCTCCATTACTTTATTCGTTGAAAGATAAAACTGTGTTTAAAGTTCCTGAAGGATACTTTGATTCATTAGGTTCAAATGTTTTAGCAAAAATTAAAGAATCAAACGTTGAAACATCGAAAGAGGAATTGCAAAATTTATCTCCATTGCTTTATTCGTTGAAAGATGAAAATGTTTTTAAAGTTCCTGAAGGATATTTTGAAAACTTTGCAGGAGATCTTATTAATAAGCTGCAGCCTTCGAAGGCAAAAATTGTAGTTATGAGGCCGCGGAATACGTGGATGAAAATTGCAGCAGCAGCGGTAATTACCGGCATTATAGCAATAAGTTCTCTTCGGATATTTAATAATTCGTCCAACATAAATAATTCGAATCCGCTTTTAACAGCCTCTGCAGATGTGCCCCGTGATGTGAATGATTCGTATAAATTTAAAACAGAAGAACAATTGGATGCGGGCATTGCCAGGCTGAGTGATGATGAAATAATAAAATATCTTGAAAGGAATGGAAATGTTATGGATAATGAGCTTCTTTTAAATAATACGGATGTAAGTGAATTGCCTTCTGAAAGTGATTATTTGTACGATGAAAATACATTGAACTCTTATCTTGGTAAAATTGTTGAAAAGGGTAAATCTCAATGAAAAAATGAAAAATGAAAAAAATTATACTCATATTATCTATATTCTTTTCGAGCCTTCCCGGGCTTTATGCACAGGATGATAATGACCCAAGGGGAGAAAGAGTTGAAGCATTAAAAATTGCTTTTATCACACAAAAACTGGATCTTACTGCGGATGAAGCGCAGAAATTCTGGCCCGTATATAATCAATATGAAAATGAAATACGGGGCCTGCAGGCAAACAATAAAGGTGATGCTTTGGAGAATGAAGAGCAATTATTGAACATCAGAAAAAAATATAAATCATCTTTCGAGAAGGTGATTGGACCGCAAAAACTCAATAAATTATTCAATGCCGAAAGAGATTTTCGCTCCATTTTGATCCGGCGTCTTAAAAATCGCACCCCTCAACGGCTCAATAACTTACGTCGTTAACATCCGTAATTTTACCGATTACATTATTATAGCAGCGAAATGTTGGAGAAAGTAAAAATTCTCTTATTTTTGTGTTTAGGTGTTTTTCATAGGTTAGCAACGGCCGGCCCTTTTTAGGGCAGGCCTTTTTTATGATTTAAATCGTAAATTTTAATCAGCTCGTAATCAGGCTTATCCGATTTTTTTCTAATCTCAACCGAACAAACGTAATTTTACTATTGCTAAAATTTTATTTAAATCTTTTGCCATAGCCATTTCTAAGCTGCCGGCATCTGGAGCTTTTATTACATCAGCATAGTAATAATACTCATTAAAAGCTCGCTGCTAAAATTTATATATTGGAGATTTAATATCGTGATAAAATAAAAATGTCCAGTTTTCTTTTTTGCCCTGCTTCCACCATTGTCCTCTTAGCTCCATTGCTTTCGCTCCATCGTAATCATATTTTGCCTTAAATCTGTTTTTCATTTGTTGAAGTTGTGGCGCCACGTCGCCACCAAAGAAAATGATTTCATTGTTTTCCTCAATTTTAAATGCCTGATGATAGGGGCTATGCGCTCCCGTTAGCTCATAACTTATATAGCCGTCAATGATGCCATCGCCTTTTGTATAAATTAGATGGCTGTTTTGCTCAAGCATTGTATAATCATCAATAATATAGGAAGGAAATCCTTTTTCAAATGCATAATTCCATTCATCCTGGTTTATATAGTACGTTGCATTTTCAAAACTCAGGGCGCTGTTATTATGATTGGTAATTGCACCTGAATGATCTTTATGCAAATGGGAAAGAAGAACTTTTGTAACATCAGAAGGATTTATTCCATGTGAGGAAAGGTTTGCATGAATTTGCAGCCGGTTATCAGCGCCTGAAAAACCGAGCCCCGTATCCAGCAATAAAATATCTTTGGAAGTGATAACCACAAAGGGTTGTATTTCTACGAGCAGGCTGCCTCTGCTTCTTTGCTGCAGGTCATCCTTATCAATTTGAAAGGGAATAAATTTTTTTGACTGATCAACCGTAAATGCTCCTTCGCTTAATGGGATAATTTGCATGTTTTTCTGCTCCGCTTGTGGCCGGTAATTTATAAATAACTTTTGAAACAAAAATAACTTAAAAACATGCTTAGTGCTAATGGCAATCTTTAAAGTCCCTTTAGCAATTTAGATCTATCGCAGTACCATTTGCCTGTCAGCATCAAGCCTTACCAGGATAAATACCAGGACGGTAAATGTCAATAAAGAGGAGCCTCCGTAACTCATCAATGGCAAGGTTATTCCTATCACTGGTGCCAGGCCAATTGTCATGCAAATATTGATTGAAATATGAAAAAAGAAAATGGCGGCAAGGCTGTATGCATATACCCTGCTGAAAGTACTTCGCTGCCTTTCTGCTAAAAAAACAATTCTTAAGAGCAAAAGCATGTATAGAATAATTACCAGGCAACTTCCCCAAAATCCAAAGTTTTCACCAACGGACGTAAATATAAAATCGGTGTGTTGTTCAGGTACAAAATCTCCTTGCGTTTGTGTTCCTTTCAAAAACCCTTTTCCCATAAGACCTCCGGAACCTATTGCAATTTTTGATTGCTTTACATTATAATTTTCTTTTGCCTTCTTTAGTTTTTTTGTGTTTTGAATTTCCTTTTCCTTTTGCAGATCCAGCTTTTGTGCATCGGCATCATCGTTTGGAACATAATCCACTCCAAAGGTGTTTAATATTCTTTCCACCTGGTAAGGCTGAAGTACCCGGCTAAAAATATATGGAACTGCAAACCTTTGAATGCCGACGCATAATATCCATATACCTATAATTATAAGCAAAATACCTTTATCTCTTTTAATAGTTCTTCTCATGATGTAAATAAGTAAAGCAGCAATAGCGGTGAGAATAATTGCTAATGTATTTTTTTCAACCAGGATAGTTGCAATTACTAATACAGCAAAGGAAAACATGATAATAAGATACACAGGCGGTAATCCCTCCCGGTACATGGGAATAAGAAATGCAAAATAAACCAATGCCAGCCCGGTTTCATTTTGCAAAAGAGAAAACATTGCCGGAGTTAATGTAATAGCGGCTGCTATGAACTGAGACCTCGGTTTATCAAAATTAGTTTCCGGGCGGGATAAATATTTTGACAAAGCCAGCGCTGCAAATATTTTACAGGTTTCAACCGGCTGAAGGTTAAAAAATCCCAATGGTATCCATGACTTGGATCCGTTAATATTTTTGCCTAATACGAAGGTTGCCAACATTAAAATAATGCCAAAAACGTAACTGATATTAGCGGTGGCGGTAAAAAATTTACTATCCGTGAGCAGGATCAAAATTGCTACTACCGCAGAAATTCCTATAAACAATAATTGCCTTGAATAATTTTTCTTCAAGCCTGTAATGCTTTTTAGAATTTCATCGTTGTTATGATACTCCACTGAAAAAATGCAAAGAACTCCGATGCACACAAAAATGATATACATCCAAATTAATACCCAATCAATTCCTTTTGATATTACAGCCTGGTTACGCATCAATATATAGTAATGAAAATTATTTTATTGAATCAACACTTTTCCCTTTTTTCTGATTTTCAGGTAACACGCCTTCAATACCCGGCTTTGGATTAAGATCATTCTCATTCTTCTTCGGAGGAATTGTATCTGTAAGTATTTTTTCTTTCTGTTTAGAATTTTTTAATTTTTCCAGGGCTTCGGTTTCGTCGTCGTTTTCAATGCCCATGCTGTCTTTCAGGGATTTGATATATCCTTTCTCAAGCATATAGGAAGTGTCTCTGGAATGCATCAATGAATCCCTGTATCTTATTTCCTGGTAAATGCGTGCCGGCATAAGATTTAATTTTGCCAGAGCTTCCACTTTGGCTTTTCTCTCATCTCCAGCGATGGAATCCTTTAAATATTTTTCAATCATAAGGCTGGCAATGGGAGCGGCGGAACTTGCGCCAAATCCTGCATTTTCACATATAACGGCAATGGCTATCTGCGGATTTTCACGGGGAGCAAATGCCGCAAAAAAAGCATGTGATTTTTGTTTCACTCCTTTGTAATAATTTTCAACTGTACCGGTTTTACCACAAACAGTAACGCCCGGTACTTTAGCTGCAGCGCCTGTTCCCCTTTCCATCACGCCCTGCATGCCATCATGAACAGCGTTAAATACCGTATCCGGAATGGAAAGCGCCCGATGCTTTACTTTGAAGGAATCCAGCAAACCAAACGTGTCACCACCTTCTATAGAGTCAACAAGGTGTGGCGTAATATACCACCCTTTGTTCGCCAGGTATGCCATTTCATTTGCCACCTGAATAGGGGTAACGTTTACTTCGCCCTGCCCGATACTTACTGAACGAAAAGTGCAAAAATTCCAATGATGCTCGCCGTATATTTTATTGTACGTTCGGGGAGTAGGAATCAACCCGGATTTTTCCGATGGAATATCTACACCTAATTTATGGCCAAGGCCAAAGGCGTACATATAGCTATCCCAGACCTTCAGGCTGCTATCAACAGAACCATAGGCAGGATTGTTGATGGTTCGCTGCATGACATTGGCAAAGTAAGTGTTGCACGAAACCGTAATGGCTTGCTTTAGACTAAAGTATCCGGGATCGAGGCATCCCATCGGCTTACCACAACCATAAAAAGCTCCCGTACATAAAAATTTCGTTTCTGTAGTTATGACACCTTCCTGCAAACCAATCAATCCCTGCAAGGTTTTAAAAGTTGAACCAGGCGAATAATAAGCATTTACCGTACGGTTGATCATCGGCTTGCGGGGATCTAAAAAAAGTTCAGCAAAATGTTTTTTTCTTTCTGATCCGGCTAAAAGACCGGGCTTATAAGTAGGACTGCTGACCATGGCAAGAACTCCTCCGGTTTTGGGATCAATAGCAACTATGGCCCCAATCTTATTCTCCATTAAATGTTCTCCAAGCTTTTGTAATTCAATATCGAGAGCGAGATGTATATTTTCACCCGGTATAGCAGCAGTATCGTATTTTCCTTTTTCAAGGCGGTCGGTCAGCCGGTTTTTATTATCTCTTTTCCAGAATTCTATTCCTCTTTGTCCCATCAGTACGCGTTCATAACTTCGCTCCAGGCCTGTTTTTCCTGCATAATCTCCCATTTGATAGCCTTCCCCTTCATGCCTTCTTAAAAAAGAAGAATCTACTTCCGATAAATAACCCAGGATATTTCCAGCGGCATCAAAAGGATAATCGCGTACCGGTCGTTCCTGTAAATAAAACGCGGGGACAAACTTGTACATGCTTTCATTTAATCTCGCAATTTTTTCTAACGGTAACAATGGCTCAAAAACAGACACCCGGTAACTCCTGTTTTTAATGATGGATGTAAGAATTCTTTTTTTAAATTCAGTCGTATCGATATCCAATATCCGGCACAAAGCTGCGGTATCGAGGTTCATTCCTCTTATCTTTCCGGGGGTCACCATCAGGTCGTAGATAACTGTATTACGTAAGATCGCTCTGCCTTTGCGGTCAAAAAGAATTCCTCTGTCGGGATAAACAACCTTTCGGAATTTCCCTTGTTCATCGGCAAGAATTGAATATTTAGTATTTAGTATTTGCAAATTAAAAAGCTGCGCAATAATTACAAGTCCCATAAAAAGGAATAGGATCATTATAACATTTTTGCGGGACTGATGAAAAGCAGGCACAGATATAAAAGTGATTTAAGAGAAATTGGGAAAGTTAAAAACGGAAATTTATACAAAAATAATATGTCTAAACTGTATTCGTTCTAAATCTTTGTTTTCGTACAAACAATAATTCTGTTAAAAAAATTAATAAAAGACTCACAGCCGTTGATAATAAAGTTTTAAAAATAAAATAGATAAAACCTCCCGATTGCAAAGCCTGCAAAAAGAAAAGTAAAGAGTGATGAGCTAAAGTAAGAACGGCTACGTAGGTGAAGTAAGGAGTAAATCCCATACTTTTAATCGATGGCTCATTGTAATTACTTTCTGCTCCTTCCTGTGATATTAAAACATTAATTAAGAAAGGCCTTAAATAAGCGATAAGCACACACGGCGCAGCATGCAGCCCATACGTTTTTGTAAAACAGTCAAGACAAAAACCAAGTGCAAACGCTAAAATCATTACACTTTTTCGTCCCATTTTAAATGGAAGCCACAGAATAAACAGAAAATAGAGATAGGGAGTAACCAGGTGATGCAACGGAGGTACGTTATTGAGAACAAAAACCTGCAGCAATATAAAAACACAAAACCGGATTATATTTTTTACCAGGCTACTCATGTGTCTTTTTTACTTTATTAAGAAGTTGGCGAGGTTCTTCTTTTTGAAGGTTACTTATTATATATACATATTCCAGGTTATAAAAATTGGCAGCCGTCTTTACCCTAATTGTATAGGTGCTGCTTGTTTTATCGCTGATAATTTCCATTGCAGTGCCAACTAATAGTCCATAAGGAAATTTATCAGAATATCCGCTGGTAATTATTGTATCTCCCTTAGCAATTTTTGCAACTTTAGATATTTCTTTTAGCGTTACCACATTGGTTTCTTTGCCATCCCAAACAATAGTTCCGGTTTCACCGCTTTTTTTCAACATAGCGCTAAGATTGCTTTGTTCATTAAGAAGGCTCATGATCACCGCATAATTTTCACTAACATCTACAACAGTTCCCACGACGGCATTATTTACATCCACCACTCCCAGATCCGCAGTTAAGCCTTGTGTAATACCCCGGTGCGCTTGTATAAAATTGTTAGGCTGACTTACTGAATTACCTACAACCTTCGCCTGCATATAGAGATATTTCCTTTCCAAAAGATTAGAATCAACTTTTATAGTGTCTATAGAAAGCCTGGAAGACGTGTCAGCCATTTCATACTGATTTTTCAATTTATTATATAGGGATTCATTTGCTTTAACGAGTGAATCGTTTGTTCTTTTAAGCTGAAAATAATATTCAACATTATTGTATTGCTGATTTATACGGCCGGTAACTTCATTGGCCACTTCTGAATATACGGTATGATGGTAACGGTTATAGCTGAAAAGCATAAAGAAAGAGAGACCTAAAAGAAACAGGAAGAAAATAAAATTAAAATAGATCCGGATAAAAATAAAAATATTACGCATATTATACTTTTCTATATCCCCTCATACATGGGTTTAAAAAGATTATTTGAAATATACATAAATATTTATTGAATAGTAAAACCTTCTGTTAATGGAATGTTCCGGCAATGGGTGCGTCATGTCCGGCAGAACTTATCGCATAACGAATGGGTAGCGATCATAATGTTTTAATGCAAGGCCGGTTCCTCTTACCACACTTTTAAGCGGATCGTCTGCTATATGTACAGGAAGCTTAATTTTTGCAGCTAATCGTTTGTCAAGCCCTCTCAATAAAGCTCCGCCGCCAGTTAGGTACATTCCCCTGCGATAAATATCAGAAGCAAGCTCCGGCGGGGTCGTTTCAAGGGCTTTTAAAATTCCTTCTTCTATTTTGAATATTGATTTATCGAGCGCTTCGGCGATTTCCTGGTAGCTTACCATGATTTGCTTGGGAATACCTGTTACAAGATCTCTTCCGTTCACAGGCATATCTTCCGGTGGATTATCAATGTCTTTCATGGCAGAACCGATCTGAATTTTTATTTGTTCAGCAGTTCTTTCTCCAATAAGTAAACTATGATAACGGCGCAACGCTTCCATTATGTCGCCGGTAAATTCGTCGCCCGCAATTCGTATGGATTGATCGCACACAATACCGGCAAGTGCAATAACGGTTATGCCGGTGGTGCCTCCGCCAATATCAATGATCATATTACCCACCGGCTCTTCCACGTCAATGCCAATACCCAGCGCCGCAGCCATAGGCTCATGCAACAGATATACTTCTTTTGCTCCTGCTTGTTCTGCGCTATCTCTCACCGCCCTCTTCTCAACCTCGGTAATGCTGCTTGGAATACAAATCATCATTCGCCAGCTTGGCGGAAACCAGGGTTTTTTTGGATAAATCTTCTTGATCATTTCCCGGATCATGAGTTCTGCGGCGTTAAAATCGGCGATAACGCCATCTTTTAAAGGCCGGACAGTTCGTATACTTTCGTGGGTCTTTTCATGCATCATTAATGCCTTTTTTCCCACTGCTAATATATTTTTTGGATTATTTCTATCTAAAGCAACAATTGAAGGTTCATTTACTACAACTACATCGTTATGAATAATAAGGGTGTTTGCCGTTCCAAGGTCAATCGCTATTTCCTGTGTAAAAAAATTAAAAAGGCCCATCTTTATGGATATGATATTGAAAAATTAATAATGCATGCAAAGTTGTAGGAAATAATTTGAATTAACAACCGTAAAACGTTATCCGATTTACGACATGCGATTTAGATTTTGCAGGTATTTATTCAATCCTGGGAAAGTAATTATTTATCGTAATTTTTTATAGATAACAACGCATCCAGGTTCTATTTATTTCTTTTTTTAAATAAAAAATTTGAAGTATCACTTCTTTAAGCTATACTAAAAAGCAACCGACGGTATTCTTCGCATTATTCAATAAATTCATAGCCAATGTCTTTCCGGTAGTACATTCCTTCAAAATGTATTTGTTCCAGAATTTCTTTGGATGAGTTAATTGCTTCTTCCAATGAATTTGCCAGCGAAGAAACTGCGAGTACTCTGCCACCGTTAGTAATTACTTCACCATTTTCTTCTTTGGTACCGGCATGAAAAACCATAACCCCTCCATTTTCATCTATCTGCTTGCTCGCCTGTGGATTTTCGAGATAGCCAAAATCAATAATAAATCCTTTTTCATATTCAAGCGGGTATCCTTCACTTACTGCTACAATGGTTGCCGCCGATTTATTATCGATATCAATTTTTTCTAAATGTAATTGCTGTTTATCTGCGGCTATCAGTAACTTTAAAATATCATTCTTCAACCTTAGAAGAACCACTTCTGCTTCCGGATCGCCCATACGGCAATTGTATTCAATAACCACCGGATCTTCGTTTACTTTTATCAGCCCAAAAAATATAAAACCTTTATAGCCGATATTTTCTTTTTGAAGGCCTTTAATTGTAGGTTCAATAATTTTTTTCTTCACTTTTTCCATGAAGCCATCATTGGCAAACGGCACCGGACTTACAGCGCCCATTCCGCCTGTGTTAAGACCTGTATCGCCCTCCCCGATTCTTTTATAATCTTTTGCCTCGGGCAACAGCAGGTAGTCCTTACCGTCAGTAAGAATAAAAACACTAAGTTCAATTCCATCTAAAAATTCTTCTGCTACTATTTTTTTACCGGCGTCTCCAAATTTGCTTTTTTGAATAATGAGCTCATACTCGCCCATAGCTTCCACATGGTTGTTACAAATGAGAACCCCTTTGCCTCCGGCGAGCCCATCTGCTTTGAGTACAACGGGAAGCCGGTGGTTTTTCAAATAGACCAGTCCTTCTTCATAGGTTTCTTCTGAAAATTCTTTGTGCGCCGCAGTGGGTATATTATGCCTGTTCATAAACGCTTTTGCAAAAGCTTTACTGCCTTCCAGCTTGGCGCCTTCGGAAGAGGGACCCGTTACAATTATATGTTTTAACTGCCAATCATTTTTAAAGAAATCAAAAATTCCTTTTACCAGTGGCTCTTCCGGCCCCACCAGCACGAGGTCAATTTCTTTTTTGATACAGAAACTTTTTACCGCATTAAAATCGGTGATATCTAAAGGAATGTTTTTGCCAAATTGAGATGTGCCTGCATTGCCGGGTGCAATGAATAATTCTTTACAAAGTTCGCTTTGGCTGATCTTCCAGCAGAAGGTATGCGCCCTGCCGCCAGAGCCGAGAATTAAAATTTTCAAAAAGAAAGAATTTTAGATTAAGATGAAAAGAGTCTGCAAGTTATGAATTAAGGATTTTAATTCCTTTACGATGTAAAAGAAATAATATTAAGATGGTTTCATATATCAGCAAAATGAATTTTGCTATTTAAAATTTATCAGTACTTTACGAACTGATAAACCCTCCTTAAAATTTTTAAAAAAAATAAATATGGAAGATCAAATAATTCCTGTAAATACAGGTGAGATAAAGCAAGGCAAACATCCTCGTGGATTATATATTTTATTTTTTACAGAAATGTGGGAGCGTTTCGGATATTATCTAATGATCGGTATTTTTTTACTATACCTTACAGATACCACAGGAAATGGCGGCCGGGGCCTTGATACGGTAGCCGCTGTAAGCATTGTAGGTACTTATGTCGCTCTTATTTACCTGACGCCTTTTATTGGCGGCTTAATTGCAGACCGCTACATCGGTTATACAAAATCAATTTTTCTTGGAGGCAGCTTACTTGCGCTTGGCTACTTTTTAATTGCATTGAATGGCAGTAATGTTGTAATGTATCTTGGCTTATTTTCTGCAATAATCGGCAACGGTTTTTTTAAGCCAAACATAAGTACGTTATTAGGAAATATTTATAACCGGCCTGACCTAAGACCAAAGAAAGATATTGCTTACAATATCTTTTACATGGGAATAAATATTGGCGCATTCGTTTGCAATTTTGTTGCAGCTTTTCTTCGTAATAATTATACATGGGGCTGGGCTTTTGCAGCCGCTGGTTTTGGAATGGTGGTGGCATTAATTTGGTTTGCCTTTGGATTAAAATATGTAAAATATGCCGATGTCGTAAAACCAGTTCAAAAAGAAGACATGCCTATTTCAAAAATAGCATTATATGTTTTTCTTCCTGCAATAATTGCAGGAGCGATCGGATGGATTATTCCTGGAAATATAATGGGTTCTGATTCTAATGATGCTTTCATATTTGCATGTGTGCCGATAATATTTTTTTACTTTAGCTTATGGTATCGTGCCACGGGTTTCGATAAAAAAAGGATCAGCACGTTATTAATATTGTTTGGTGTTTCAATAATTTTCTGGAATATATACAACCAAAATTCAACCGCGTTAACTCTTTGGGCGAAAACCTATACTGACCGCGAAGCGCCAAAAGTTATTCAACCGGCACTAAAACCATTTAATTTTTTGGAAACCGTAAATACACAACCAACAGAAGTACCTGTGGTTGACAACCAGTTTCGTGCGGTGGCAAATGAAAATGGAAAAGTGCAGACTAAACAGGGAACTGATTTGTACTTTCAGAATTTACAAAAAGACAAATATCCTCCGCGGGGAAAAGATTTAAAACTTATATCAACGGAGATTTATCAATCTATAAATCCATTCTGGATAATTGTTTTAACACCTTTGGTTGTTGGCTTTTTCGGCTTTCTGAAAGCGCGGGGAAAAGAACTGTCAACACCCAGTAAATTTGCATGGGGAACTATCATTGCCGGCTTATCATCTTTGGTAATGGTCTTCGCCTGCTTATCAACCGATATTTACCAAAACAAAGTTTCGAGCTGGTGGATATTTTCCAGCTATGGTGTTTTTACAATAAGCGAATTATTTGTAAGTCCTGTCGGGTTATCGCTTACCTCGAAAGTAGCTCCGCGACGGTTAACTGCTTTAATGATGGGAGGCTGGTTTATCACCACATCTCTTGGTGGAAAAATCTCAGGAATATTAGCCGGCTTTTGGGACCAGTTTGATAATAAAGCGGTGTTCTTTGGCATAAGCGTTGTCGCTGCTTTAATTGCTGGCCTTTTACTTTTTCCTCTAACAAAAAGGCTAAATAAAATAGTAGTTGAAGCAACGGCTATGGAAGATTAAAAGTTTGACGCACTAACTCGTACGTACAAATTTATTTTTGCACGTATCTTTGTAAAAACTATTTTATGACAACCAAACTCACTTTAAGTATTGATGAAGAAAAAGTGAAAAAAATAAAACGCATTTCAAAAAAAAGAGGCAGAAGTGTATCAAAATTATTCGAAGATTATATTGACAATGTTGAT
>JALZAJ010000313.1 GCA_030948465.1 Bacteroidota bacterium | reverse complement strand
TGAGCAGTGCCGCGACGCCATGCGGTATAACGGCATTGCATGCACGCCAGTTTATGAATTTTGTGGCCACTGATTCCAGGGTCGCCTATGTGCACATTTGCGAAGGCGCCGCTAAACTTGAAAATGGTGAAACAAATAATGAAACCGGCAAGCTCATAAGTTACCTCGTAAGCGATTTTGTAAAAGCGCATTCAGGGAGATAAACAAAAATTTTTTTGAAATAAGTTTTATTGATAGCGCTAAAAAAACCCCATGAATGCATTTCCATGAGGTTTTCTAAAGACTAATTTATTTTTTATTGCGGGCTCAAATACTGGGCATACGCATAACCTTCTTCTCCATTATCTGTTTTAACAAGCCACCACTGGTCATTTGTCTTACTTATTAACGTTACTATTTCGTTATGTGCCGCCTTGCCAACAATAGGTTGATCTGTTCCCGGACCTTTACGAATATTAAGATTCGTGCTTTCAGTAGTAACCTTTGCTTTGGTTCCCGGAGATGCGGCTACATCTACATTCATAACAAGGTCGCCTGCACGAAAATCAGGATCTATCTGTCCATAAATATTCCAAAGTTTATCTTTAGCAGCTCCATCAGGGGCTGTGCCATCAATATATAAAACATTGTTCTGCTCTCTCACCTGCAGATTACTTACTCCACCGGCAGTAGCTGCATCAATCAGTTGCTTGTATTTATCTTGTAATGCCATGATCTTAATTTTATTTGATGGTTAATTGATTGTCAATTTTTTTAGGTTTAAGCGTATTCAGGTTCATCATAAGCTTTTGCAGATCACTGCGTTTAATGCTTCCTGTTAGTGTTATCACTCCGTCATTTACATTCGCCGTCACAGTTGGGAAATCCTTCGTTGCATCTTTAACTCCCTGTGTTAATGTTGTATCGCTGTTGACTGTCACCGGTGGGGCTTCCACAACAGGTGCAGGAAATGTAACATTATTTTCAACGCTTTTAATTCCATTTACATCCTTCGCCGCTGCAGTAGCTTTTTCTTTTGCATCATGATCTTTTACTTCTCCGGATAAGGTGGCTACTCCATCTTTTACATCAACAGTAACATTCTCTGTTTCCGGGGATGCTTTTAATTTTGTTTCAATTTTTTCTTTATAGTCGGAATCTTTTGGTTTGCAACCTGTAAAAAGTGTTGCTGAAATAAGGAAAGAAGCCAGTAAAAGTTTCGTGAATTTCATGTGTAATTTTTTTGTTAACAATGGAACGAAAGTATAGAATTTTAAATACATCTATAGGTGAAAGGGAATAATTTTATAAACAACCGAGCCTTCCTCCATCTACCGGTAAATTTATTCCGCTTATGTAAGACGCCGCAGGGCTGCAAAGAAAGGCGACTGCGGCTCCAAATTCTTCCGGTGATCCAATTTTTTGCAAGGGTATTTCCTTTAAAAACGCCGCTTCAACTGCCGCTTCATTTAGCCCGGATTCCACTATTTTATTTTTAACGATCGATTCATACCTCGCAGTTCTTGTATATCCGGGCAATACATTATTGACGGTAATTCCAAACTCGCCGAGTTCATTCGCAAGCGTTTTAGACCAGCTTGCAACTGCTCCCCGTATAGTATTTGAAACTCCAAGCCCCCGGATCGGTTGTTTCACCGAGGTAGAAATAATATTTACAATTCGCCCAAAGCCGGACTTTTTCATGGAGGATAAAACAGCCTGCACCAGAATTTGATTACAAATGAGATGGCTGTTGAATGCGTCCAGAAAGTCTTCAATCTTTGCTTCTGTGGCAAGTCCTCCTTTTGGTCCTCCGGTATTATTTACCAGGATATTTACCATGTTATTTCGGGATAAATAAGAATCGATAGCTTTTTTAACCAATTGGGGAAATTGAAAATCTGCCACAAGATAGTTGTGCTCCTGGCCTTTGGTACGATCGAGGGTTTGAATGGCATCGCTAAGCTTTTGTTCATTCCTGGCCATTAATGTTACCTCAGCCCCAAGAGCGGCAAGTTCAATGGCAGTGGCATATCCTAATCCCTGAGTGGCACCGCATACGATCGCTTTTTTACCAGTTAAATCAAGATTCATTTTTTAATGTTTAAGAATAAGAGTTAATGATTTTTATTTTTTCAGATAGCCTGGTCACAAAAATAGCTGCCTTTTGGGGCAGCTATCCAAAAGCAAATTTAAAAGTATTATTTCTTTTCATCCTTGTCTTTATGTTTCCCTTCTTTATCATGCTTTTTTTTGTGACCATGCTTATGATGTTTGTGATGTTTTTGATGCATTTCATGGTAAGGTGCAGCAAAAGAAGAGGTGCCGGCAAGAAATGATATGGCTAATAACAGAAATAGTTTTTTCATTAAAAATTAGTTTAGATGCTAAAGCTAAACCGTTTAATATCCTGCTGGCACATTATAATCCTTCGGTCAATAATTTGACACTAAATGGACAATCATTTTTTTTGAGCCAAAATTTTTGAATTTTTTTTAAGACAGATATGCACATCTTGTTTACAACATTCAAATTATTTTGCCTGCCCGTTTAAGTATATTTGATCGAATACTGGCACGGAAAGAATTTTTCTAATTATAGAAAAATTAAAAACCCGGATCACTTCTCCAGGGAAAAAATTTCAAAAACAAAGTGTGAAAAATTCTTTTCTTTTGCCCAAAAAAATT
>JALZAJ010000309.1 GCA_030948465.1 Bacteroidota bacterium | reverse complement strand
ACCTGTATTATGTGGGCACCTACGACCTGGCTTGCTATCTTATTACCACCACGCAGGGAAATATATTGGTAAATACTGGGCTTGCGTCTTCCGCGGCGCAAATAAAAAACAACATCGAAAACCTGGGTTTTAATTTTGCTGATACAAAAATACTCTTAACAACACAAGTGCACTATGACCACATGGGCGCAATGTATGCCATAAAAAATATGACGGGTGCGCAATTGATGATAGATGAAAAAGAGGCGGATGTATTAGCAACAGGCGGTAATTCAGATTATGCATTAGGTGGGCATGGAAGCGCATACAAAACCAGTGAAACCCGATCGTTTATTGCATGATGGAGATACCATTCATCTGGGCGATATGCAAATAGTGATGTTACATCACCCGGGACATACAAAAGGATCGTGCAGTTTTTTGTTTACTGTAAAGGATGATGAAAGTGCTTACCGGGTGCTTATCGCAAACCTACCTACGATAGTTACGGACAAGCCTTTTGCATCTTTGGCCACGTATCCTGAAATAGTTAGCGATTATGCGTACACGTTAAAGGCAATGAAAAAAATAACTTTTG
Source organism: Bacteroidota bacterium (assembly GCA_030948465.1). Classification (GTDB taxonomy): domain Bacteria; phylum Bacteroidota; class Bacteroidia; order Chitinophagales; family Chitinophagaceae; genus Ginsengibacter. The sequence goes on along the minus strand of JALZAJ010000309.1, from coordinate 2,664 downwards.
ATATATGGCTTGCATCGCACGCCAGCCAATTTAAAATGCATGAAAAACACAAGCCCGGCGATGCGTATAATCCTTCCGCTTTTATAGACCACGACGGTTATAATGCCGCACTGCGTGATTTACAAAAGCAATATGATGAGAAAATAAAAAAAGATTTCCGGGACTGAGTGGAACATATTTTGACATGAACTGAATATTTAGTCCTTTGAATTGTATAGATTTAATTCACACCAATATTCTATCCGGCAAAATTTTCCGTTAGAGTTTGTCTTTTAAAAATTATCACCCAAATTTGCAAATGCATTGGCTCACGGGTAGTAGCGCAGCCCGGTAGCGCACCACGTTCGGGACGTGGGGGCCGCTGGTTCGAATCCAGTCTACCCGACTGATAAAAGCAAATGGAGTATATAGCCACATAAACGATGCGAACGCCGATAAGCTGCATCACCCGTGCTCATCAATCGTGCGACCTAAAATAACTTCGAGATCAGGTATCCAGGATGGCAAACTCTCGGCCTTTATTTTCCATCGGTCGCTCTGTTTCATCATCCTGAATTCCCATCGTGTGCCTTCTTCATCTTTTACATCCACATGATACCCGGACTCTTCTCCAAATTCAAAAGGTTGAAAATTAAATTGCCTTTCATTGATTACTTTAGTGAATAAGTTGCTCATAGCAAATATTTTTTAGCAGGAATTGCAGCAAAGTTACATGTAGAAATGTACCAGTAACAAATTTATACAGTTCATAAATAAAACCCGGTAGAAACAATGTCAAACGCTCTATGTCCGATAAGGCATTGGAAGTGATTAACAGCATAGGTAAAAGTTTTTTATAAAAACGTTTTTGAGAATACATATCTGCGAACCATCTTTGCACGCTCATGCAGGATCCCTCCCACAAACATGCTCCATTAATAACCGTAATAATAGCCTTTGCCATTGTTTATATCGTATGGGGATCGACGTATTTTTTTATCCAGGCTTCGGAAAGGGACTTTCCACCTTTTCTGTTAGGAGCGGTGCGTTTTTTTGCATCGGGTTTTCTTTTGCTGGCATGGTGCGCAATAAAAAAATACAGGCTGGTATATCGTCCTCAAATAAAAACCTCGTTTATCGTTGGCAACCTTCTGTTATTTATCGGCAACGGAGCGATAATATGGGCAGAGACCACGCTGCCCAGTTCGTTTGTAGCGGTGCTGGTTTCCGCGTCACCACTGTGGTTTGTATTGTTTGATGGCAGAAACAGGAAAGCTAATTTTAATAATAAACACATCATTATTGGTGTTGTTACCGGCTTTGCCGGAGTTGTTCTTTTGTTTTGGGAAAAAATATTTTCAAAATTTTCGCCTGCGGCAGATACTTTCCAGGTAATTTATTTATTAGTGATTATTGCGGGAAGCATCAGTTGGTCCATAGGTTCTTTATATTCAAAATATAATGCCGGAGGCAATACAATGGTCGGCGCTTCATGGCAAATGATTTTTGCTGCCGTATCGTTTTTAATTATGGCATGCTTTACGGGCGAGCTAAATCATTTTCACCTGCACCAGGTGCATTTGCGGGCATGGCTGTCCGTTATATACCTCGTTACGATGGGATCACTGGCAGGCTATAGCGCTTATATCTGGTTGCTGCAGGTAAGGCCCGCCACACAGGTTAGCACCAATTCCTACGTAAATCCGGTGGTCGCAGTATTGTTAGGTGTATTCTTTGGCGGTGAGGTAATCAATGGCTTGCAAATAGGCGCTTTAGCCATCATTTTATCCAGTGTGTTTATTATTAATTTTGAAAAGTACAAAGGAAATAACACCGGCAAATGAAGGAATAGTTCCAGAAGGTCTCCCTTAAAACCACAGTTTCACTTCGCGATTATTCTAAATAGTTAATAGAAAAATTGCTCTGAAACGATCTTGCCATCTTTCACTTTGTACAAGCAGATCTCGCTATTTGTTTTCCGTGGCTGCCCTTTCATTTGTATATCCGTATGCCAGCCAACTGTAAAATAATCACCCGCTACGATAGGATCCGTTATGGTGCTCCCATAAAATTCTTCAACCATTGATATAAATAATTCTGCTTTTTTCTGTATGGCTTTTAAGCCTTTGGTTTCCTTTGGCAGAAGACCTTCTGCCGGTTCAATACTCAGCGTTTCTTCTGTGAATAGCTCCTGCTTGGCTTCTTCTACTTTGCCATCGCGGCACATTTTTATCAGTTGATCAGCCACTTCTTTTGTTGTCATAATTTTTGTTTGGATGAGTGTACTAAAGGTATTAAAATTCTCAACTTAGCCTCCGGCTTTTAAGCATTGAAATAATAAAATTCCGGTTGAAGTGAATGAGGAGAAAATATTTTTGAAAACAATATTTTTTAAAAAGCGAATGCAGGTCAGTATTTGCGAAGGATCTAAAAAATGAGTTTGATAAACAGCTCATAGAATCTTTTTACTTCATTTGCTTCTTTTCATTTCCGCTTCAACTTCCGGCAGGTTAAGTGGGGCTCCCACGTTTTGAAATTCAGGTTGTTGCATCATGCGCTTTTTATCGGTAAATCCATTAGCGACCGCTTTTAATAAATCATCCTGTGCTGCTTTGGCGTTATGATTCCGTGCATTTAGAATCGCCGAAAAATACCAGGCTTCACTGTTCGTGGCGTCCGCTATTT
>JALZAJ010000286.1 GCA_030948465.1 Bacteroidota bacterium | reverse complement strand
GGGTTTCTTCCCCTTCCGGTGGTAAAAGATGGCCGCCTTTTACATTAATCTTTTGGATTTGTTTCAGGGTAACGGGAAGATTATTTTGTTTCCAAAATGCTTTCAGATCCGCATTATGTGGAAAGTTGTCTATAAGTATAGCAATAGTCTGTCCCTTGCCGGTCACATTTAAGCCATCAGCATTATAAGCCTTAAGTATCTCGTTTACAAAATAGGGTGGAGCATTATTTATGCTCGGCGATGGAACCGGTGTGGATTCTTTTTCCGGAATAGATGCCATGCGATTTCCGGTGGGCGGCACAAGAATCCGAAAGTTCTTATGCGCTTGCCTGAAAGGTTGCAGCCCGATAATTGCATGCACGCCCTCCCCTGCATCTTCAGGCAGGCTGGGCGCATTTTGAGCAGCGTTATAGGTTAAGCCATTTTTTGTTACCCGCACCATCTTTACTTCGAGGCTTTTTGAAATCTGGTTTACAGTTGCTTCTGCATAAACACTTGTACCATCTTTGGAAATTTCTTTGATCTCAAATCCCTCTTTTTTTAACCAGGAAACAAGTGCATCTATATTTTTTTGATCGACGGTATAATTTTTTTGTAATTCATCTAAGGGAACTACTTCGCCGCGGGCCACTTTTTCTTCCAGTTGCTGCTGCGTATCGCCCGGCATTGAAAGCGAAAATAACACAGTCATCTTTTCATTGCCATGTTCGGGCTGGGCTTCATTGATCATTAATCCTCTGCTTGTTGAACCGGTTTGCTCAGGAAGAGGAGTTATACTGTCCTGAAATATTTTACGACCATTCATTGATTTTTATTTTATAATTTGATAAATAACAGGGAAGAAATTTATTCTTGTAATAGTATAATATTTCACAAAAATTTTACCATTTTTTTGCATTTTGGGTAACTAAATTTTTGTTGAATCTATCATGTTTCTTTTTGAAGATGCAAATACAAGGCTTACGATTTGTCAGAAAATTGTAATATTTGCTGAATTTATATGTATTACAAAAAACCGGCACATCCTTTATGTTATAAAACATACATCTAAACACTAAACTTATTTATTATGAAAAAAAACCTAATAGTTTTTGGAATATCTCTGTTGTTTTGTCTGGCGGGATTTTCGGTTTCGGCCCATTCTTCAGGAAATAATTTTTTTGCTCCCGATCAGGATACAACGCACAAACCGATGCATCATACGACCGCAACGCATCACAAAAAGGCTATACACAAAGTGACAAGTTCCACCACATCATCCACTTCAACTTCATCAGGGAACGGAGTGTCTGACAGTACAAGTGTGACCAGGCACAAAACGCATAAAATTACCGGCAAGTCTCCTGCAATGAGAAGTAAAAAAATCATGAAAACTACAACAAGCACCAGTTCGACAGATACGACTAAGTAAGATTATTATTGATTTTTGATGTGGAGTAAAAAACGGTTAGCAAGACACTAACCGTTTTTTGTAAGCATAGAATTAAGTGAGCAATATAAATGGATTTTTATATTAACAACTTAATCATGTCCTTGAAGTTTCACCAGTTTATTGTACACCCCTAATAAAAGGAATGGGGCTGCCCACTGTCCTATAAAAAGACTGTTGTGTTTGTTTTTCTTACCCGTTAATTTAAGAGCAAGAGAAATTCCCATAGAGCCAAGGGCTGCCCATAAAAAAACGTCAGAGGGAATTTTTGCCGTTTGTTCTTCAATTGACTTCGCAACCGGCCCTTCTTTGTGCTGTGGATTTTTTTCCTGGTTCATAATGTATTTTGTTTAGATGAAGAATAGGTTAACCAATTCTCAACCATTAACAGGAACGAATAATAATTGTTTTGAAAAAGTGAAAAAAAATTCGGCTCTATAAGCTATTCACTGCTATTTTACACAGGATTTCCGCATGACAATAATTTTTTCAGCAACAATGAAAAACTAATTTGTATACAAAAAAAAAGTCAGATTATATGCTAATCTTAAAAAGCCTATTACCAAAAACTGCCTGTTTGTTTGGTTTACTTATATTTTCTAATTATCTCTATTGTCAGGAGCGGCAGAAGGAGCCTCATTACTATTATATTTCGTTCGCTGCCAATGTTTATACAAACACGGTTGGAACCTTTGATCAAAAGATGTTTATTACTGCGGAGTTTGGAAAAACTTTCGGCATATTCGATATTGGTTTATTGGTGGGAAGATCACATCTTCGGAAAGCAGATAGTTTGTATTATGTTGAAGCCGAGCCCACCATTAATGTATTTTCCAAAGGCAGGTTTTCAGAAGCATTGACACTTGGGGCTGGCTATGTTTTCGGTGCAAAAGAGAATTTTTTAACTGAGGTAACCAATAGTATAAATTTTGCTCCTGATAACAGAACGGTTATCACGATATTCCAGGGTAACTATTTTTTTGATGGAAAATCATCTACTTCCAAAGCGCAATTTATGGGATTGTCTGTTACATTTAATCTTATAAAAAAAGACTCAAAAGATGAGATGCTAAAAAAGAAATCCTTATTAAACTAAGTTGCTTTATTTTTTGCTAATGGATGATCTTTAAAATAAAATTCAAGCAGATGTGCATGCAAATAAAAGAGCGCCTTTATCCTATAATACGAAATGCCCGTTTGCCGCGTTAACAGTTGATGTTATATAAATTCCACTTCTCCAACTTCCATCCATAAACAGTAATTTTATTGATTACTAAAATCCGAACTGGTTGAATTCCGCAAGAATATATTTTGTCATTATTTTATTATTGCTGCTGCAGAAAGGCTTTTCCCAAATAACGCCCGGCCTTGCTTCTAACCTTCATAAAAAATATATTACTACCAAACTGAACCCGGTACAGTTTGACAGCAGCAGTGTAGTTCCTAATACGTTGATTATAGCAGGGCTCGATACCAGTGACTATGCTGTTGATTATGTAAATGCATTGATAGTTTGGAAATCGGCAAATTTTCCTGACAGTGTTTTTATTACGTACCGGGTATTTCCTTTTAAATTGAATGCCGTTGCAAGACATTTTAATTACGATAGCATCCGTTTCAATTTTGCCACGGAAAAGCCTTTTATTTTTAAAGGTAACCAGGTACAGAATAAGATTATTGACTTCGGGAATATTAATTACAACGGAAGCTTTGGCCGTGGCATTTCATTTGGAAACAACCAGGATGCGGTTGTAAACTCAACATTAAATCTCCAGCTCAATGGCTTTATTGGTGACAGCCTTGAGCTTACTGCTGCCATCAGTGATAATAATATTCCTATTCAGCCTGAAGGAAATACACAGGATATTCGTGATTTTGACCGGATATTTATGCAAATAAAAAAACATGGCTGGCAGGCTAACTTCGGCGATATTGATGTAAGGCAAAGTCAGAATTATTTTCTAAATTTTTATAAACGGCTGCAAGGCGCTTCGTTTATAACTGATAATAAGTTAGGGAAGAATACAACAAATTCCTTTTTAGTGAGCGGCGCAATTGCCAAAGGAAAGTTTACCCGGAATGTGATAACCCCCATAGAAGGAAACCAGGGCCCGTACCGGCTATCCGGGGCAAATGGCGAACTGTACTTTACGGTGCTTGCCGGTACCGAGAGAGTTTTTATTGACGGGCAATTGCTCACAAGAGGAGAAAACCAGGATTATGTTATTAACTATAATACAGCGGAACTAACGTTTACGTCTAAACGCCTGATTACCAAAGACAGCAGGATACAGATTGAGTTTGAATATTCTGACCGGAATTTTCTCAATTCCCTTTTGTATGCGAATGATGAAATAGATGTGAATAAAAAGCTTAAAGTAAGCATTGGCGCCTATTCAAATATCGATGCGAAAAACACTTCGATCAATCAAACGCTGGATGCCAATCAAAAGCAATTTCTTTCCCAGATAGGAAATAACATTGACAGCGCCCGCTATCCTAATGCAACTCTTGATACTTTTTCAGTTGATAAAATTTTGTATAAAAAAATCGACACGTCTTACAACGGTATCCATGATTCCATCTACGTATATTCTATTAATAAAGGCGATAGTCTATATAATCTTTCTTTTACTAATGCAGGCACTCAAAAAGGAAACTATACACCCGTTTCCGGTAATGCGAATGGAAGAGTTTTTATGTGGGTACAGCCCTTAAACGGTGTGCCACAAGGAGATTGGGAGCCTGTTATTTTATTAGTAACTCCCAAGAAGCTGCAGATTGTAACGGCCGCTGCGCAATATTTTATTAATGAAAAATCTTTTATAAAAGCTGAAATGGCCCTGAGTAATTATGATGTAAATACTTTTTCATCAAAAGATAAACAGGATGATAAAGGCGTTGCAGCAAAACTTCAGTACACTGCCGAACACCATTTATTTCGAAGTAACGGAGGAGGACTCACGCTTCACACATTAGTAGGGTATGAATTTGTGGAGGACCGGTTTAAGCCTGTTGAGCGACTAAGGAATGTGGAATTTAACAGGGATTGGGGACTTCAATTTGATGCACCAAATGCTACAGAAAATTTAATAACAGCATCTGCCAGGTTAAATGACAAAAAGGAAAATTTTGTAAAGTATGAATTCACTAATTACATCCGCAGTGATAATTATAATGGTATTCGTAATTCAATAGAACATGCGATGGATATAAAAGGCTGGAAACTCACCGACCGTTTTTATCTCACTAACATAAACAGCAATGTTCAAAAAGGTTCATTTGTAAGACCATCAATTGATCTATCAAGAATATTTCCCTCTTTAAAAAATATGAAGATCGGCGGAGGATATTCAGGCGAACACAATAGCCAGCTTAACAAGCAATATGATACCCTGTTGCCGCAAAGTTTTGCCTTTGATCTTTGGCAGGCTTATATAAAATCTCCTGAACAAAAACTTAATCGCTGGGGTATAACTTATTTTACAAGAAGCGATAAATATCCTTTTCAAAAAAATCTCGTTACCGGAGACAGAAGCCAAAATGTAAGCGTAATAACGGAATTGCTAAAAAATGAACATCACTTGTTTAAATTTAACGCCACTTACCGCAAGCTAAATGTTACGAATACAATGGTTACTAATCAAAAAAGTGATGAAAGCCTGTTGGGCAGGGCAGAGTATGCAGTGAATGAATGGAAAGGTTTTTTGAATGGAAGCTTATTGTATGAGATCGGGTCGGGACAGGAACAAAAAAGAGAATACACTTACATTGAAGTTCCCGCGGGGCAAGGTTATTATACCTGGATTGATTATAACAATGATGGAATTCCCCAGCTTAATGAATTTGAAATTGCAATTTATGAAGATCAAAAAAAGTGGGTGCGGGTTTTTACTCCAACGAATCAATATGTAAAGGCAAATTATATTCAATTTAATTACAGCATTGCTCTTAACCCAAAATCAATTATTAATCCCGGCACTTCGGGTAAGCTTGTAAAATTTTTAGGACGATTCAGTACAGCATCTGCATTACAAATAAACAAAAAAGACCTTGCCAAAGGTTCTTTTGAATTTAATCCTTTTAATAAAAAATTGGTGGACACCACGCTCATTACTTTGAATTCTTTTTTATCAAACACTATTTATTTTAATCGCACCAGCGTCAAGTGGGGATTGGATCTCACACACAGGCTCAACAACAACAAAGCACTCTTAAATTATGGTTTTGAGGGGCGCAAGCTTCGGGATATTACACTGAAAGGCAGATGGAACCTTAGCCGTTCTATCGCAACTTCTCTTACAAATAAATACATAAAAAATGAATTGAATACGCCTTCTTTTGCAAACAGGAACTACCGCATAGACGAAGTTTCAGCAGAGCCATCTGTAAGTTATATTTATCGAAGTGACTTTCGCGTAAGCCTCATCTACACGTATGATAAACGACAGAATACGATCGATCTTATGGAAAAAGCCATCAACAATTCCATCGCTGCAGAAGTAAGGTATAATGTACTTTCAACCGGCACATTGAATGGAAGATTTTCTTTAAATAATATAAAATATAATGGCGGCCCCGCCAGCACTAATACGACGGTTGGTTACATAATTCTTGATGGACTTCTTCCTGGAAAAAATTACCTGTGGAACCTGGAGCTCACTAAAAGAATAGCCGGAAATATTGAAGTCAACCTGCAATACGAAGGAAGAAAACCCGGAGACACAAAAACTATCCACACCGGACGTGCTTCAGTAAGGGCAATATTATAGATGACCTCATTCGTTATCCTCATCCACTCAGGCCAGCAATAATATTAATAGTAAGCGCAATCATAACGGTATTAAAAATGAAGGATAAAATGCCGTGGAGTAAGGCGAACCTTCGAAGTCTTTTCGAAGTGACCTGTACGTCGGATACCTGGAACGTCATTCCCAACACAAAAGAAAAGTAGGCAAAATCCAAATAATCCGGCTTTTTATCATCAGGAAAATCGAGACCGCCGGCATGAGTATTTGGCTTTTCTTCATCGTCTCCGTAAAAAATGTGCGCATAGCGATAAGTGAAAATAGTATGTATCAGGAACCATGAGAAAAGCATACCGGCAATGGCGATTATCGTATGAAATGTCTCTGTGCTTTTAAAATCCTTTTTTGAAATGATCAGCAACAGAACGGCAAGAAAGCTTGCAAAAGTTGAAATTAAAATGGTGATGAAAATCAGCACCCGGCTGGAATCCTGAACTTTTGCCTGCTCCCGTATATGCTGAGAAGTAGTAATGGAAAAAGTGATCCAGCTCATGACGACCAGGCAAAAACTAAACACATCCCAGCCAATCATAAGATGTGTCAATACATCGAGGTGTTGAATGTTTGCGATAAAATATGCGATCACGGCAATTACTATACAAATCAAAATCTTTTGAGCCGAATGGAGCCTTGCAAAAAATGAAGGCTTCTGTTGCGTTGTTGCGCGGGGCATATAGAAGGTATAGGTTTTTGTATTGTGTAAATTAATATTTCCCGAAGAATAAGAATCTGTAAATTCAAAAAACTATTTCCAGCTCACCCTTGCTAAGGTATGAAATTGAAGTGTTAAAAACTGTTGGACACAGTCAAAGTTGTTTTTTATAACTGTGTGTACTTTTCATTAAAGCCCAATTGAAGGGTTAAGGATATAGATGATTACTTCTTGAATTTATAATATTTGAATGGCTCTTAAAAAAATAAAACTTTATTTCGTAAAAATATTTTTCGTGAAGATCTGTAAATTAAGTTTTATTACTGCGCTGGTGTTTCTTAGCTCGCCCATTTTTTCCCAGCAATTATTTACCAATACCGAAATCAAAGCTGCCTATTCAAAAAATACCAGGACAACCTATGGCAAGCCGGGAAAAAATTATTGGCAAAACAGGGGCGATTATACTATTCGTGTGAGTTTTGACCCCGCAACCAATTTGCTGAAAGGCGAAGAGCTTATTTCTTACTTCAATAATGGCCCCGATACCTTAAATAAAATTATTATTCGCTTATATCCTGATCTATATAAAAAAGGAGTTGAACGTTTGAGTCCCATCGATGCTAAAGATCTAACCGAAGGCGTAGTGATTGATTCATTTTTAATAGGCGTGAATACGATTACTAATGCCGGTAATGAAACCAAAGGAATTACCGCCGGTACCATCGTTACCATAAATACATTAGAATCCATATTGCCGCATTCAAAAACGGATATGGCTGTAAGCTGGCATTACCAGGTGAATTCCGGCTCGCCCTTGCGTACTGGCAAGGTAGATTCTAGCTCTTTTTTTATTGCTTATTTTTTCCCGCGGATAGCCGTGTACGATGATATTAACGGATGGGATACCTGGAGCTACAATGGCATCCAGGAATTTTATAATGATTTTGGAAATTTTAATGTTGAAATATCTGTTCCTAAAAGTTATGCAGTATGGGCTACCGGCACTCATTCTAATTTAAATCAAAATTTTACTGAGCACATAGTGAATAAACTTTTATCCACCTATAAAAGCGATGCAATAGTTCATGTAATTGATTCAACCGATTACGACAACAACCGGGTGTTTTCCAACGGCAATAAAGGTGTGTGGAAGTTTCATGCTGAAAATGTTACGGACTTCGCTTTTGCATTGAGCGATCATTACCTGTGGGATGTAAGTTCTGTATTGGTAGATTCAGCAACAGGCCGGCGCACGCTGGCTGAGGCAGCTTATAATAAAATGCATAAAGATTATTTCGATGTTGCTGAACAGGCTCATCAGTCTGTTTATTATATGAGCCATTATTATCCCAAATATCCCTTTCCTTTCAATCATATAACCGTATTTGATGGCACTGACCAAATGGAATATCCCATGATGGTAAATGATAATCCTACGGAAACGCACCGGGATGCCGTCCAGCTTACAACCCACGAGATCTTTCACAGCTACTTTCCTTTTTATATGGGAATTAATGAAACGCAATATGCGTGGATGGACGAGGGGTGGGCTTCTATTGGTGAGTCGATAATTTCACCGCTGATGGGAGAGCCGGAGCCCGAGGGTATTTTCAGCAAAGGAAGGTATGAATCTATTTCTGGTACAAACAAGGACGTACCGTTGATCACTAATACAAAGTTATACAGCGACGCGGCGTATTTTTCTAATTCGTATGGCAAAGGCGGATTATGCTATTATATACTTCAGGACTTACTTGGTGATCCTCTTTATTTTAAAAGCTTACATCAGTATATAAAGGATTGGAACGGCAAACATCCTACCCCTTACGATTTTTTTTACAGCTTCAATAATGCAAGCGGCAAAGACCTCAACTGGTTTTGGCAAAAATGGTTTTTTGGATGGGAATATCCTGACCTGGCAATAAAAAAAGCAGAGCGATCAGCCGATGGCTCTAAAATTACGATAGAAAATAAAGGAGGGTTGCCTTTGCCGGTCTATCTAACGATAATAACAGCATCCGGCAACAAATCCATTTTAAAAGCTACGGCAGAAATATGGAAGGACGGAAAAAAGGAAATCACGTTTGATTCTAAAAATAAACTCACTGATATTTTGTCAATCGTTCTGGGAAACGAATTTATTCCTGATAAAAATAAAAAGGATAATGTGTGGCAACGAAAATAAAATAAATACTAACCCGCATGGCTAAATGAAAATCTTTTTGCAAGCCAGCTATTTTTTACCGGGATGATCCAGTTTTTTACTAAATCTCTTTTGGTAAGAATCGTGTTATTAAAATATAAGGTATCTTCTGTTATAATTCCCTTATCAGTTTCATAATTGAGCAACGCCAATGGAATTAATTGAATTCTTTCATCCACTGCGAACGCAAGAGTTTGCCGGTCAAAAAACTGCACCTGAAAATCCTGCTCAATATTTTTGATAATTCTTACAGAGCTGTCGGTACTGCAGCCGCTGACCCCCGTTGCAGTTTCATCAGCCAGGAAAATAATAAACTGCCCGAAAAATAAATTGGCAAAACCTTTCACCGGGTTTCCATGGCTATTCCAGTGGGCTGTAAAATCCTGCAATAGTTGTTCAATCTGTAAAGCTTCTTCAAGTGTAAAAGCTCTGTTGCATTGATATACCCATACCCTGGAAGTATCGTCGAAGTCTTTCGGAATTAAATCCTGGAAATGAAAATTCATGTAGCAAAGTTAAGAGGAATAATGAATGGATCAAAGATGTGTGATGGGTAATTCGGCAAGGTCAAGTCGTAACTCCTAACTCATAACTTGCAACTCATGATCCATCACTCATTTCCTATGCAGTTCCCAGCCTTCTTAAATAAGCAACGTGAGAAAGAATAGCGTGACGCATTTTAGGAAATTCAATGTAGGTAAGCCCATACTCCTGACAGGTGCGCCTGATTATTTTGCTAATGGCAGGATAATGCACATGAGATATTTTTGGAAATAAATGATGTTCTATCTGGAAATTTAAGCCACCAACCAACCACGATATTAATTTATTGCCGGTTGCAAAGTTAGCTGTTGTAGCCACCTGGTGAATAGCCCATTCGTTCTCGATTTTACCTGTTGATTCGTTTGGAAGAGGAAAGTCAGTGTGCTCGACAGTATGGGCAAGCTGGAATACGATACTTATTACAAAGCCGGTAACCATCGTAATGATAAGAAATCCCACAATCCAGGTACCGAATCCTAATAAATAAATGGGTAGCCCTACGAACATAAACGCATAAATGACTTTAGCTGCCCAAAACGAAATGTGTTCCCTTACGGTCATTTTTCTTAAGGCGACCGTACCAATTTTATGAGAAAAATATTTTTTATAATCAGTAAGAAAAATCCAGATAACATGCAGCAAAGTATATAAAAACCAAAAGTAATAATGCTGAAATTTATGCATTCTCAATCTCTTTTGCGTCTTAGCAAACCTAAGCCATGGGCGGGCTTCAATGTCGTCATCCACACCATCTATATTCGTATAAGTATGGTGAATGATGTTGTGCTTCATATTCCACATAATAGCGCTGGCTCCCAAAAAGTTTAATGAAAAGCCTGCCATTTTATTTACCGCCTTAAATTTGCTGAAACTGCCGTGCGCCCCATCGTGCATTACATTAAAACCGATCGCAGCCGTGAGACCGCCGAATAGGATACATTCCGGAATAGCCACCCAAAGTATTGGTGTAAAAAATACGAGGTGTATATAAAGTAAAATATAACCCAGGCAAAATAAAATCGCTTTTAATAGCAAAGCGTTATTACCTGTCATGGGCCGTTTGCGGTCAGTAAAATATTGATTTACGCGTTTTTTGAGTTCGAGGTGAAATTCACCTTTTCCCTGAAGAAATTTTGGAGTTGACATTGGTGTTGTTTAATTATTTTTTATGTGAGAGTTATGTTTTGGTAATTATGTATCTGTAACGGTAAATGTTTTTCTTAAGTATTATTTTGAATGAAGGCATCAAAGTTTTTCACTCCGATCATTTTTTTAGAAACAAAGCCTTCCGCGTATTTTACTCCAATCATTTTTCCGAACATCTTGGCCCGGTTGATTATACTTTCCAAAAACTCCGGAGATGATATGTAGGTCTGGGGCCCTTTGTCACCTGTTTCAGGATTATAAAACTGCGTTGAAAATGCTTCAATTGCCTCAATTTTTCTATCAAATACATCCGAAATATCTACTACAAAATCGGGCGTTAAATACCTGTCCTGGATATAATGGAAAATATATTTAGGCCTCCATTCTTTCTGTTCCTCATTTTTATCATCAACCGTCTTTATTTTTTGCAATCCTGATAAAAATGTTGCGTCGTTTACTAGTTCTGCCGACCTCCCATGGTCTGGATGCCGGTCTTCAGGCGCATTACATAAAATTATTTCAGGACGGTACTTTCTAAGAACTTTTATTATTTTTCGCTTGTTCTGTTCGTCATTAATGAAAAAGCCATCAGCCATTTCGAGATTCTCTCTGGTATCTACGCCTAAAATCTCTGCTGAGTTTGCCGCTTCCTCTTTCCGTGTTTGTGCATCGCCGCGGGTGCCTAATTCCCCCTGCGTGAGATCTATGATACCGACTTTCTTTCCATTTTTCTTTTCAACAAGCAAAGTTCCGGCGCAACTTAATTCTATGTCATCAGGATGAACCCCAAACGCTAAAATATCTAATTTCATTTTTAGAAAAATACCTATAGTAGGTGAGAACTTTTAGAAAAAATTTCGCAGGCAAAGATAATCTAAAAAGAGGTGTAAATGAATGATTTAAGTTTTATATGTGATATAATGAATTAGGATTATATCAACCTTATCAATATACGAAATAATAGTTACTTAAAAAAATATAAATGTAGTATTTGCCGGTTCTTGAAGCATAATTAGCCTGGGTACCCGTAAAGTCTTCTTACCTCCAGCACTATCGATTCAATCTCGGCATCTTGCCCTGCTGCATCATAAGGCTGCTTAAGATCGCTGCCAAAAAAGAAAGCCACCGTTTGCCAGAAACGTGCGGTAAATCCGCCTTTCAATTCTTTTAAAATATCATAACAGTTAGTGCCGCCGCTTTCCCTGTTGATCAGTTTCATGAGCACCTTCCCCTGGTACACGGATAAATTCGTCAACGGATCAGTGAACTCCTTTTTTAATTCCTTTTCCCGGCTGTTGATATATGCGGTAATAAATTTCTTATCGGTGCTTGCAGCGATATGTTTTTGAATATCATTAAATACAAGGCCAGCCCTTTTTGCGTAAGGATAGGTTACATACACTGCATTTCTTAACCTCGTCCAGCGTGCCTTTGCACTCATATTACTTTTGCCCCAAACGTAAACGCCGGCGAGAATTTTAGCCTCGATCGTGTCGCCTTCATAAACCACAGCCGAGCATACAATCGTATCATTAGCGCCGTATCTTGCCTGAGCCTTCGCATTATTAACTGAGGAAAAATAAAAAATGGAAATCAGCAGGAAGGGGAGAGCGATATGTTTTTTGATGAAACGCATTTACCTGTAAATTTAACCTGAAAACGCTTGCAAGCAAGTATTCTATTGTAAAAAATTGACTAAACTTATTCAGTTATTTGCAATGAGGAACATATAAAATAATGCTGCCAGCACCAGGGATACTGACAAGGCCGTAATGTAATTAGCTGCTTTTAACCTTCGCGTCATTGACACTATGAAACCGCACGCCATAATTAATAATCCAACCCATACAAGATTTATATACGGAAAAACGTATGCTTTTAGTGTGATGAACTCCGTAAGTTTTTGAGATTCTTTCATTCCGATCCTGAATTTTTTATCATTGGAAAGTCCCGCCAGGTTCAGGTACAGGTTTTGAGAAATTACCGTATCATCCATTAAATTTAGCTCCTGGTTTTTGATTGCAAGGGCAGGATAGGCTTTGTAACTTGTTCCGTTCTGGCTGTGAACCGTAATGTCTGCAACAAGAGCGGTATCGGCAGGTGTAAAATGAAATTTTTCGTTATCCGGATTTTTTAAAATGCCATTCAAAATTATATATCCTTTTGAGTAAAACGCAGTGTCGTTAATTGCCATTTCGTGTACGTTAAATGTGGCCGTATCCTTATCATTATTCGGAATTGAAATAGTGGAAATGTAAGTAAAAACATCGTGGGTAAGATAATGCCTTGTGCCCGGATTAGAACTTAAATTGTTATCCTTCATGCGATAGGCATCAGGAGATAAAATAAAATCTTCATTTACTTTACCTGTTAAGCTATCAATTTTTTGAAAATGCAAATTGTAAAAAGTCCTCGTTTTTTCAGCGGCTGCCGAGTCATCCAGATAGGTAACTGTGTACTTGCCCATTTGTGTGGGAACTTCTTTTAATAAAGTAAGATTTTCCAATGGGTTCTCCGTCGATCTTCCGGTTGGATCTTTTTCAAACGGCACAAATAAGCCCGTTTTCCTGTTATCACTTATCACTTGTTTATTTCCCGATGAGATAAGCATTCCGGCGATCATCAATGTAAATCCAACATGAGCAATTGCGCCGCCGCCTGCTTTCAGGTTACCTTTCAGCACGGTTTTTAAATAAGCTGCATTTGCTATGACAGCAAAAATAGATGCGAAAAGTGCAAAGTATATCGCCACCTGGAAGCCGGGGCCTTTTTTGGAATATTCCACCGGATAAAGTATGGCCAATAACACGGAGACTATAACGGCGATGCCTAAAGGCCAGGCGATTTTTTTAAACAGATATTCTTTACCGGTGCTCTTGTATTTAAAATATTGAGAAAACGCAGTAAGTAATCCAATAATAAAAGCAACCAATACCAATACCTTATTGTAAGTGAATTCCCTGTCCTGAGGATCTGCAATATTAGTTCCGAACATTTTATTATAAACCGGCAAAGAGGTTATGGCGATTATAAAAATCGCTGAGAGAAAAAATATAAGGGAGCCAATAAACATCCAAAATTCCCTGGACGAAATATTTTCCTCTTTTTGGATGGAGGGAATTTTTTTATAATTAATAATGTATAAAACAAGCATAGGCACAGCAATGACGAGCGCATACAAACCTATAAGTACATTCATTGCCATACCTGCCTCCGTAAATGAATGCACAGAAGTATCTCCCAATATTCCGGTACGTGTAAGAAAAGTTGAATACAAAACAAAGAAATAGCTCAGAATGATAAACAGGTAAGAAGCTCTTAATGCATTACCTGAAGCATTATAGATCGCCATGCAATGCATCCCGGAAATTAGTATCATCCAGGGAACCAAAGCCGCATTTTCAACAGGATCCCAGGCCCAGTAGCCGCCAAATGAAAGCGACTCGTATGCCCATTTTCCTCCCATCATAATGCCAACGCCAAGCACACAGCCACTAAACAACGTCCAGGGTAATGCAGGCTTTACCCAATCGCCAAAGTTTTTGGTACTAAGAGAAGAATAAGCAAAAGCCATTGGAACAATCGTACTGGCGAAGCCAAGGAATAAGACCGGCGGGTGAATAACCATCCAGTAATTTCTGAGCAACACGTTTAACCCAATACCATCTTTTATAAAATCAAGATAATTGGGCTGAGTGAAAATAGGCCCGTTAATTTCATTGCGGGTGAGTGCGAAAGCGCTGCTTCCAATTCTCACATCAAAGACATAAATTCCAAGGATCATTAATATTAAAAAGAACTGAGCCACACTGATAATTCCCAGAACAGGAGCTTCCCTCTTTTTGCTCGTAAAAATAAGAACAGTTCCTAACACACCCTGCCATAAGGTCCACAATAAAAAGCTTCCTTCCTGGCCTTCCCAAATGCAGGCCAGTAAATACTTTGCCTCAAGTTCCAGGGAAGCGTGCTTATAGGCATACAGGTATTCAAAGTAATGATGAGAACAAATAAAATAAATGGTAAAGAAAACACTGAGCAGTGAAATGAATTGAATAAAAAATGCGCCACGGGCTAATAAGATCCACTTGCGTTTTTCATCGGGAGCATTAATTCCCGAAGCTGTAAAATAAGAGATCGCAGATACGAGCGAAGAGACAAAAGCAAGCAATACAAAAAAATGTCCTATCTGGCCGGGCAATAAATGTTCACCTTCAAACTTCATGTAGCAATCTTAATATTGTGTAACTGTTTTCTCCAGTTGTTTTTTATCATCTTTATATTTTGATGGGCATTTTAATAATATGTTGTCGCATTCAAAAATATCTCCTTGCATCTTTCCTTTTAATACCACACGGTCACTCTGCTCAAGTTCAGCAGGTTTTGTATTCCGGTAAATAACCTGCGTGCTGGCGCCAAGGCTATCTACGGCATAAAAGGAAACGTAATTGGGATCCTTTATTGCATCGTATTTTATTGGCTTCGATTTATCAAGCTTAGCAATAAGATGAACATATTTTCCCTGTTTTGCCCTGGCAGATTCAATGGTATCGTAGGTAGAAAAGTCAACTGAATACATAAGTAAAACGCCGATAGCGGCAGCGATCACTACTAAAATAATTATGCTCGAAGTTTTCATTCTTATTTTTTTCTGATGGCAAATTTACTCCAAAAAGATTTAAGAAATCAGGGACAAGTGATCAGTGGTTTAGCCATAAGTGATCAGTAATCAGTAATCCGGTTGTGTTCACCTGTTCACCGTTTCAACTATCTTTGCACCCTTTTAATTTTTTTCGATAATTACTATATGGCAGACCTATCAAATTTTGACCCTAACTCAGTAGGTAATCCCAACAACAACATTTTTGGACTTCCGTTCACCGAGGACGATGCATCCCTCATCCTGCTTCCGGTTCCATGGGAAGTTACAGTAAGTTACAAAGCCGGAACAGCAAGGGCTGCCGAAAAAATATGCAAGGCCAGCCTGCAGGTTGATCTGATAGATGTGGATATAAAAGATGGCTGGAAACAAGGTTTTTACATGCGGGATATTGATAAGAAAATATTGATGAAAAGTGATTACCTGCGCAAAGAAGCTGAGCTTTTTATCAATTATATTTCACAGGGTGAAGTAGTGGGGGACAACAAATTCATGACCAAAACACTAAGGGAAGTAAATGAGGGGAGCGAGTTTCTTAACAACTGGGTATATGAGCAAACCAAAGATCTTCTTGACAAGAATAAGTTGGTGGGCCTTCTTGGAGGCGACCACAGTACTCCATTAGGGTTTTATAAAGCAATTTCAGAAAAACACGGCGAATTTGGAATTTTGCAAATTGATGCGCATTGCGATCTGAGAGAGGCGTATGAAAGTTTCAATTATTCCCATGCATCCATCATGTACAATGCACTTGCTGAAATTCCCCAACTTATCAAATTGGTTCAGGTAGGAATAAGAGATTACTCAGAGGGCGAATATGATTTTATAAAAAATAATCATGAACGGATAGTCACTTATTTCGATAAAGATATTAAGGAACGGATTTTTGAAGGTGATTCCTGGAAAATGATCGTTGATGAAATTGTGAAACAGCTACCGCAAAAAGTTTACATAAGCTTCGACATCGATGGATTAGATCCCAAGTTATGTCCACATACCGGAACTCCTGTGCAAGGCGGCTTTGAAACGGAACAAATTTTTTACCTGTTCAAAAAAGTATTGGCAAGTGGCAGAAATCTAATCGGCTTCGATCTTAATGAGGTCGGTATAAGCCCCGATGAATGGGATGAAAATGTGGGGGCAAGAGTTTTGTTTAAACTGTGCAACCTGATGGTTGCTGGAAATATTGGAGCCAATGGAAAATTTTGAAGTTATTCTTAAAAATGAAAAGATAAAAGGCTATCGTTTTTTGGCCTTTCTATTGGTCTTAGGCAATCTCGCCATTTTCATATTTTTATTAGCATACGATTCTAAACGATATGAAGCGTCCGCGGCCTTGCTACTGACCGGCATTTATGTATTTATTCGATTGTACCTGGCAAAAAGAAATAATCATAATACTTATTTTGATGAAATTATATTCTTCGTTCTTGCTGGTTGCTGGGTAGGCCTGGGAAATTATTATTTAGTTGTTACCTGTGCAATAATGGGCATATTATATTATATGGCAATGCAAAAATTAAAATTCATTTTTAATGAAAGGGCGGTTCAAAAGTTGAATTTTCCTAAAGCTCAATATTCGTGGGATTTATTTACCAATGTGATGATAAAGGATAAGATACTTACCCTTGATCTTAAAAATAATAAATTGATGCAGTTGGAAATTGAAAACGAAGAAGGCATCAATGAATTCAGGTTTAATCAATTTGCCCGTGAGCAAATAGATTCGCGAAATGCCTTGCGTAAAATAGCTTCACAAAATCCATTGCATACATGAGGCACTCTCCGTACATATTATTTTCCGATGGAGAAGGGAATATTTTTGAAGACACGACCCTTTACTCATGCGGCAGAAGTGGCTTGGATGCCATTCCCGTCCCCAAAGACGAATGGATAGAATTGCCGTCAGGCGGCCAGCTTTACGAACTGCCGGGACGCAGAGGGATTGGACTTGATGTAAAAACGGACGAAATGCGTTTATGTGAAAAAGGTTGGGCTGTAGCGGCTTTCATTCCTCCGGCATATACGGGTATGTACCTGGCTGCGTATGAAACAAAGCCCGGCGCTGAAACCCTTCCTTTATTTTGTTATACTGCTACGGGCTGGTACAACGGGAAATTTTATGTTCCCGCCATTCGCATCGAGAATGACATACGCCAGGAGAGTGCCGGCTTCGATGACGCAAAAATAAAACAGGGAGTAACGAATATTTTAACTGCGTTTCCCCATAACCGTTTGATTCAACATTTGGGAAACAATTGTTGTAACACGTATCATTGCCCTGCAGCGAGAAATTATTTTATGGGACGGTGGGAATGCCCCGTGCCAACATCTCCGGCATGCAATGCCAATTGCATCGGATGTATTTCGTTTCAACCGCAGGAAGAATCTATTGTATCAACCCAGGACAGGCTAATGTTCAAACCTTCGGCGGAGGAAATAATTGAATATACAGTTCCTCATCTTGAAACGGCACCTTTCCCGATCGTAAGTTTTGGACAGGGTTGTGAAGGTGAGCCATTATTGATGTGGCAGACAATCAAACAATCTATAATTGAAATGAGGAAGCATACACAGAAGGGAAGTATTAATATCAATACCAATGGCAGTGATCCCAAAGCCGTGAAAGCTTTATGCGAAGCGGGATTAAACAGCATACGGGTAAGTACTAATTCTGCCAGGGAAAAAATATATACTCCTTATTACCGCCCAAACAATTATGAATTTAATGATATGGTGGAAAGCCTTAAAGTGGTAAATAGCTTTGGCGGCTGGACGAGTATTAATTATTTTGTTTTCCCCGGTATGACCGATAGTGTGGAGGAATATGAAGCCTTACGAACATTAATAAAAAACACCGGCTTAAAAATGATTCAATGGCGCAATTTTAACATTGACCCCGATTGGTACCTTGGAAAAATTGGTGTAACAGATACAGGTGAATGCCTTGGCATTAAACAATTGATGGAGTTAATAAAAGAAGAATTCCCTGAATTAAAATTTGGTTATTTTAATCCTTCGATGGAACGTATCAAGGGTGATTTTGAAATAGATTACGCGAAGCGGTAAAATAACATCTTTCCACGGGCTGCTCTCTGCATAAGGGATAAATAATAGTAAGCAGGCAAATTTAATTTCCCCGGATATTCAATTCGATCACTTCACAATTTTTTATTTCTTTCTTATCAATTGCAAACCGTATAATGGTTTGCACTTTATGCATACCCTGTTTTCCTGCGGCTCCGGGGTTTATATGAAGGCAATTTAGTTTATCATCGTACATCACTTTTAGAATATGAGAATGGCCGCTTATAAACAACTGAGGCTGATGAAGCAAAAGTTCCTTCTTTGTTTCAGAATTATACCTTGGCGGATAGCCGCCTATATGCCGCATCATTACCTTAACTTCTTCACACATAAATACCAGTTGTTCCGGATAAATGCTTCTTATGTCATAGCCATCAATATTTCCATAGACACCTCTTAGTACAGGTGGCTGGCCACTTTGAGTTGCCTGGCATCTCAATAACTGATTCGCAATCTCCATTGATCCAAAATCCCCTGCGTGCCATATTTCATCACAGTTTTTAAAATGATCACAAACAGAGTCGTCTAAGAAATTATGTGTATCCGATATAAGTCCAATCTTAGTCATCGTGCTGAAAATGTATTAAATGTTTTATAGCCAAACCGGTTTTATCTGAATAATGATCACCTTTAGGTCAACCCAAAAAGTAAAAATAATTAATGTTTAATTTTGAATAATATTAAAACAAAAAGTTGGCGGCATTTCAATTTTCAATTTTCAATTTTCAATTTTTAATTCTCATAGACACTTCTAAGTAAAGAAGTCCGGCTACTTTGAGTGGCTTGATGTTTCAATAATTGATTCGCAATTTCAATTGATCCAAAATCTCCTGCGTGCCATATTTCATCGCAGTTTTTAAAATGCTCACAAACAGATTCATCTAAGAAATTATGTGTATCGGATAAAAGTCCAATCTTAGTCATCGTGCTGAAAATGTATTAGTGTTTTATAGCCAAACCGGTTTTATCTGAATAATGGTGACCTTTAGGTTAACCCAAAAAGTAAAAATAATTAATGTTTAATTTTGAATAATATTAAAACAAAAAGTTGGCGGCATTTTAATTCTCAATTTTCAATTTTCAATTTTCAATTCCTCATTCCTCATGCCTCATTATCAGATATCCGGTTTAATTCCTCACAAACGTCATACTCAATTTCGTAAGCCCGATGGGACGCTATATTCTGAACAACTTTTTTCAACAGAAGGATTTTCGTCTGATTCATCCTTGCTGTATCATACACATCCGCCTACACAAATTATTAGGACAGACCATCCTCATTCCGTAATGCCGGAAATCGCGGAAGAAAAAATGCTGCAACACCGCAGCTTCCAGGGATTTAAAATTCACCCGGAAAAAGATTATATCAAAAGCAGGAAGCCTGTATTGGTGAATAGTGATTGCCATATTTCGCTCGCAGCGCCAAAGGAAAGTATGCGAAGCTATTTTTATAAAAATGCGGATGCAGATGAAATGATTTTTATTCATGAAGGATCCGGTAATTTAAAAACTCCTTATGGAGATTTAAATTTTGCTTATGGCGATTATCTTGTTATTCCGAGAGGAACTATCTATCAAATACATTTTGATACGGAAGATAACCGGTTGTTCACATTAGAATCGTTTAGCCCTATCCGTTATCCAAAGCGCTATGTCAGCAGATTTGGCCAGCTAATGGAGAATTCACCCTTTTGTGAGCGGGATATAAGAGTCCCGGCAAACCTTCAAACCAATGATGTAAAAGGCGATTTTCTTATTATGACTAAAAAGAAAGGAATGATGTACGGCATTCATTATCTGCACCATCCTTTTGATGTTATTGGCTGGGACGGTTGTTGCTACCCGTTTGCATTTTCTATTCATGACTTTGAGCCGATAACAGGCCGCGTGCATCAGCCGCCACCCGTTCACCAAACGTTTGAGGGAAATAATTTCGTGGTTTGCTCCTTTGTGCCAAGAATGTATGATTATCATCCGCAATCGATTCCTGCTCCCTACAACCACAGTAATATTGACAGCGATGAAGTGTTGTATTATGTAGATGGAGATTTCATGAGCCGTAAGCATGTTACCAGAGGCATGATTACGCTTCATCCTGGCGGTATTCCTCATGGCCCACACCCGGGAGCTGTCGATAAAAGTATTGGTATGAAAGAGACGAAAGAGCTTGCTGTAATGGTAGATACGTTTCATCCATTGCAGCTTACGAAGCTGGCCCTTGAAATAGAAGATGAAAATTATGTTATGAGTTGGGCGGAGTGAGGAAATTAGAAATGGAAGCCAGGAAACACTTAAGTAGGTTGCATCGAATCATAACTTAGTCAAAGTAGAAAGCAATCGTGTTAAGGGCAAAATCACAAGTGAATATTTTTCTTGGTTACCTGTTTCTGTGTTGATTTTACCGTTATCTCTCAAAAAATTTTTGTCCTATCTCAATTTTCTCTTAGTTTTATTTCTCTTAGTTTTAAAAATACCATTATGATAAAATTTGGCGAATTAAAAAAAGGTGATTACATTCTCGCAGAAAGTGATGGACAGGCATGGCAGGGAGAAGTGACTGATTTTAATTATGATGAAAAGGAGATAAGTGTTTATAACGGCGTCCAGGATTTTTGGTTTAAAGAGGATGAGCTTTATCCATTGCCTCTCGACGAAAAGCAATTAATGAAATTAAAATTTCATAAAGAAGTTAATGCAGATGGATCGGTTAAGTATTCCAAAGGGGCTTTTCGTATTCAAACTCCCGCACAGGATGATTTTTCTAACTTTGAACTATGGTACAGGGATGAAAAAAGAACTATGTTACATCCCATATCGGTACATCAATTGCAAAATCATCATGTACAAATGACCAAAGTGCATCTTACGGACGACATAATTTAGTTATTTAAGAGTAGCACTCATTAGTGTGGTAGTAGTCTTAACATCTACAACGATTCCTGCAAAATTTAAATGAATAACATTAGAATTTTCAATCAGGCCAAACTTAGGCGCGTAATAACTGTTTATGCTGGTAACCAGAGACGCTGA
The DNA here is from genome assembly GCA_030948465.1 of Bacteroidota bacterium. Classification (GTDB taxonomy): domain Bacteria; phylum Bacteroidota; class Bacteroidia; order Chitinophagales; family Chitinophagaceae; genus Ginsengibacter. The sequence continues at coordinate 4,238 of JALZAJ010000286.1, read as the reverse complement.
TGGAATGAAGGGTGAAGATATTGCAGTGGAAACGTGTATTACATTAGAATAGCTAATCCCATTTACCGTTCTTTGGATTCCCTTTTCAGTTATGGAATTTGAAATAGTAAAAGGAACGGGGATCTGAGAACCGGGAACACTCACATTCATGTTTTGGCTCCAGGTTGCGCCTAATGCTGCATCATCCTTCAAATAAAGCCTTTCAATTGCGTTGGCATTAAGATTTGCAGCAACGGCTAACGAATCGTATTCATAATAATCATGCCCTGATAAATATTGATATTGATTTCCCCCGGTTGAATTTGTGAATACATGATAATTTTTTCCATTAATAGATGAATCCCGGGTGGTAGATGTTAGCGTGTAATTTGAGCTTACCGGAACTGAGGTCGAGCTATCAATTAAATGATAATTCCACGAGCTTCCTCCGGAAGTAGTTATATAGTTATCAGCCGATGGGGTAGTAGTGGACGAACTATCGTTTTTTTTGCAGGATACAAAAATGAGTGAAAGAAGGCAAATGATACTTAAGTTGATTTTCATACGTATGTTTTTCGGAATAAGGTGTAATATTACTGCTTTTTTTGTAAAATTAAAATATTTACACTTATCTTTGCGCTCCCAAAAATAGTATGGCCAAACAAGCACTCATTAAACAAGACGGTACAATCCTGGAAGCCTTATCCAATGCGATGTTCAGGGTTAAGCTTGAAAACGGTCATGAAATTTTGGCGACTATTTCAGGTAAAATGCGTATGCATTACATTAGAATATTACCCGGAGATAAGGTTGGAGTTGAAATGAGTCCTTATGATCTTTCGAGAGGGCGTATCATTTTCAGGTATAAATAACAAGCTTAACAAAAGGTTATAAATTTTTAAAATCATGAAAGTAAGGGCATCAATAAAAAAAAGAAGCGTTGACTGCAAGATAGTAAGGAGAAAAGGCAGGCTTTATGTTATTAACAAAAAAAATCCACGCTTTAAACAACGGCAGGGATAGAGCGTATCGCCCCAAAGTGGAATGATGAAAAAACCCTAACCCCTAAAATGGCGGATGAGGAACAAACGAGTAATAATTAAAATTTAATAATAAACATGGCCCGTATTGCCGGTATTGATTTACCAAAAAACAAAAGAGGAGTAATTGGTCTTACATATATATATGGAATCGGTCCTTCAACCGCCCGTTATATATTAGACAAGTCGAACGTGAGTTATGATAAGAAGGTGAACGAGTGGAATGATGAAGAACAAACTTCTATCAGGAACGTGATAAGTGGTGAATTTAAAACGGAAGGCGCTTTACGCAGTGAAACACAAACGAACATTAAGAGGTTACTTGATATCGCCTGTTATCGCGGCTTAAGGCATCGTAAGGGATTACCGTTGCGGGGGCAGCGTACCCGTACCAATAGCCGTACACGCAAAGGAAAGCGCAAAACAGTTGCTGGTAAAAAGAAGGCGCCGAAGAAGTAACCCCTAACCCCTAAAGGGGGACAAGGAAAACCCCTAACCCCTAAAGGGGGACAAGGCCCTAACCCCTAAAGGGGGACAAGGACAGTGTCCTTAAAGGGGAAAAGAAATAAAATTGGGCTTACATAACATTGAATTAATACCAGATATCCAGTAAGCCGGATGGAGGGTTAGTTCGGTCGCCGGTGGCGGAATAAATATTAAAAGATTACCTATCAGTTCAATTATGGCAAAAGCTACGAATCAAAAAGCGACAGGTGCAAAGGCATCATCGAAAAAAAGAGTTGTAAAAGTTGAGAATTACGGAGATGCACATATCGTTGCAAGTTTCAACAACATCATTATTAGTTTAACCAACAAGCAAGGCCAGATCATTTCATGGTCTTCTGCGGGTAAAATGGGCTTTAGGGGTTCTAAAAAGAATACACCTTATGCAGCCCAGATGGCCGCAGCCGATGCCGCTAAAGTAGCCCTGGATGCTGGTTTAAAGCGGGTAGATGTTTTTGTGAAGGGACCAGGTTCGGGAAGAGAAGGAGCTATCAGGTCACTATCGCAATCAGGTATCGAAGTAGTTATGATCAAAGACGTAACTCCTTTACCGCACAATGGTTGCAGGCCTCCTAAAAAGAGAAGAGTTTAGTATAAAATTTACAATGTACGATATCAGAAGTACGATGTAAGTTTTTAACATCGTACATCACATATCAAAACATCGCACATATTTCATAACCGGGTGCATTATTGATTTTTGATTTTTAATGATGATGCACCGACACTAAAAAATCAAGTACACATTATGGCTCGTTACACAGGACCAAAAACAAAGATTTCAAGAATTTTTGGTGAACCCATAACCGGAAACGGCAAATGGTTAACTAAAAATAGCAACCCGCCGGGTATGCACGGCGCAGCACGAAAGCGCAAAAGTCTTGGTGAATATGCACTTCAACTTCGCGAAAAGCAAAAAGCCAAATACACGTATGGCGTATTGGAAAAACAATTCCGGAATACATTTACTGAAGCTTCGCGCCGTAAAGGTGTAACAGGTGAAAACCTGATAAAATTATTGGAAGCCCGTCTTGATAATACTGTTTTTCGCATGGGCATCGCACCAAGCCGCCAGGCAGCGAGACAACTTGTTTCACATAAACATATAGTCGTTAATGATCACGTTGTAAATATTCCATCCTATTCTTTAAAGCCGGGCGATGTAGTTAGTTTGAAAGAAAAGACGGCTGGTAATACAAATATTACCGGAAATCTTAGACCTAAGAATCCAAAATTTAACTGGCTTGAGTGGAGCGAGGGAAATATGCAGGGAACCTTTATTGCGTATCCTGAGAGAGAAAGCGTTCCTGAAAATATTAAGGAGCAACTTATTGTAGAATTATACAGTAAGTAAACCCCTCCGGCCCCCTAAAGGGGGATGAGGAACCCCTAACCCCTAAAAGGGAACAAGGAAAAAAATAGTATCGTAAATTAAATGCTTCAAGCCCCTTTAGGGGTTGGGGTATAAACCAAAAACAAAATAAAAAATGGCCATTTTAAATTTTGTAAAGCCAGACAAAATCGTTCTACAAAAAAGCACTGATTTTGAAGCACAATTCGAGTTTCGTCCATTAGAACCAGGTTATGGTGTAACCATTGGCAACGCTTTGCGCAGAGTATTGCTTAATTCCCTGGAAGGATATGCAATTGTTGGAATCAGCGTTGCAGGAGCGGATCATGAATTTGCTACTATAAAAGGCATAACAGAAGATGTTACTGAAATAATCTTAAACCTTAAACAGGTTCGTTTTAAAAAGAAAGTTGACCAGGACGCAGGAACGGAAAAGATAGCGCTTTCTTTAAAAAATAAGTCTGAATTCACAGCGGCAATGATCGGTGAAGCATCTCCTTCTTACGAGGTTATGAATCCTGAATTACTTATTTGCACCATGGATAATTCAGCGAAACTTGACATAGAAATTACCATTGGCAAAGGTCGCGGATATGTTCCGGCTGAAGAAAGTAAAGAAAAGAGCTCTCACTTTGGATATATTCCGGTCGATGCTATTTACACGCCGATAAAAAATGTAAAATACAGCATTGAAAATACAAGGGTTGAGCAAAGGACGGACTTTGAAAAACTAGTGATGGATGTAACCACAGACGGAACTATTCATCCGGAAGAAGCGGTAAAACAGGCGTCAAGAATTTTAATTCAGCACCTGATGATCATCACCGATGAGAATATTACTTTTGATAATAAAGAAGAGAAGAAAGAGGACCTTGTTGATGAGCAAACATTACAACTTCGTAAGGTTTTAAAAACTCCTTTGGAAGATCTTGATCTTTCCGTAAGAGCGTTCAATTGCCTGAAAGCGGCAAAAATAAATTCACTTAGCGAACTGGTACAATATGAGCAGGAAGACCTGATGAAGTTTAGAAACTTTGGACAGAAATCTTTAAGTGAAATTGAGCAGGTATTAAATGAAAGAGGTCTTGGTTTTGGAATGGATCTAAGCAAGCTTAAGCTTGACGACGAGTAATAGCCATCTAAATCTCCCCGAAAGGGAGACCGGGAAACACTAAATCAATGTCACCCTAAGCTTGTCTAAGGGCATTTTATAACAAAGGTTATAATTCCTGACACTGTATAACCTAAAAACCACAGTCATGCGTCACGGAAATAAAAACAACAATTTAAGCAGAACAGCCAGTCATAGAAAGGCGTTGCTTGGCAACCTGGCAAGCCAGTTATTTCAGCACAAAAAAATAGTT